>CATZTY010000009.1 GCA_958424475.1 uncultured Collinsella sp. | reverse complement strand
GTAATCCGGCATAGTTTTGTTCGCGACGGCACAACCGCGCGTTTAAGCGCGGGGCCGGTGGGGCATTTTTGCCCCGCCGGCCCCCATTCCAGCGCAATGCCAGCCCCATTCCAGAGCTACTCCGGTTTGGTTTCTACCGTGGGAGTCTTGTCCGCTGCGACTGGAGTGCGGGCGGTGTCCATAGTCAGGCAACGCTTGGGGCAGCTTTCGATGCACTCGCCGCACACCACGCAGGCATACGGGTCGATCGACCACGTTCCGCCCTTGCGATCGACCGCGAGCGCGCCCGCCGGGCAGCGACGCGCGCACATCCCGCAGCAAATGCACACGTCCATGTCGTTGACGATATGCCCGCGCAAGCGCTCGGGCGCCGTCAGCTTCTCCTGCGGATAGCACACCGTTACCGGCTGCTTGACCATAGAGCCCAAGGCCGTCTTGGCAAATGTCAGTAAACTCATGCCGCGCCTACCTTTCCGTGCAGCTAATGCAGGGGTCGATGGTCAGGATAATCATGGGCACGTTGGCAAGGAGCACGCCCTGCAGCGCATGCGTCAGACCCGCCAGGTTTTGCGACGTCGGCGTTCGCACGCGAAAACGGTCCAGGTTCTTGGTGCCGTTACCGCGCACATAGTAATACGCCTCGCCGCGCGGCTGTTCAATCACAATCTCGCCGCGGGCACCGTCGGCCGGCGTGAGCTTGGTGCGCCCGCCGATACCGTCGTGCGGAATCTTGCCCACAAGCTCCTTGATAATGTCCATGGCCTGCGTGACCTCGGCACAACGCACCTGGCAGCGGGCATAGCAGTCGCCGTCGGTGGCAACAATGGGCTCAAACGCGGCCAGGTCCGCATAGGCGCCGTCGCCAAACATGCGCACGTCGTAATCCACGCCCGAGGCGCGCCCAAACGGGCCGACCATCGACAGATCCAGCGCATCTTTCTTGCTGATCACACCCACGCCATGCAAGCGCTCGCCGCAGCTGTCATCGTCCAAAAACGTATGCACCAGGGCCTCGTAGTCGGGACGCATGGCATCGAGCGTCTGGACAATTCCGGCCAGCTCGGAGTCCTCGATATCGTGCTTAAGGCCACCGATCTCGTTAATCGACAGAATCACGCGGCCACCGCACGTGCTCTCGAAGATCTTGAGAATCTGCTCGCGCAGGGTCCACGAACGATAGAACAGCGCCTCGAAGCCAAAGGCGTCGGCGAGCAGACCCAGCCACAACAGGTGCGAATGAATACGCGAAAGCTCGTGCAAAATGGTGCGGATATACTGCACGCGGCCGGGCACCTCGATGTCGAGCATGCGCTCGCAGGCGCTGGCATAACCGTAGCTGTGGCCCACGGCGCAGATGCCACAGATGCGCTCGGCGATGTAGCCAAACTGGTGCATGTCGCGCTTTTCGGTGAGCTTCTCGAGCCCGCGGTGCACAAAACCGATCTGCGGAATTGCCTCGATGACGCGGTCGTCCTCGATTACCAGGTCCAGATGAAGCGGCTCGGGCAGCACCGGGTGCTGCGGGCCAAACGGAATGACGGAGCGATGTGCCATGGGCCTTACGCCTCCTTTTTCTGCTTGTCGCGGGCGGCCTTGGCGGCAAGCGCCGCGCGGACCTTGGCTGCTTTCTCGGGATCCATGGCAGCGAGCTTTGCCTCCATCTCGGCAGCCTTGAGCGCGGCCTTGGCAGCGGCATCGTCATGCCGGGCATCGGAGCCGGCAGCCGCAGCGGGCTGAGCGACGGCAGCGCCCGCAGCGCCCTCCCCTGCAGCAGCCGCAGCAGCGGCGGCCTTTTCGGCAGCGGCCTTGCGCGCCTTGGCTTCGGCGGCGGCACGGACCTTCATGGCCTTCTCGCGCGCGGCCTTCACCTCGGGCGTGATAACGCTCATGGGCTCGGCAGTCGAAACCTGGTAGAAAAAGCCCTTAAAGTCGATCTGCATGTCGGTGATGGCAAGGCCAAACAGGTCGTGGGCCTCATTTTCAAACGGGAACACCGCGGGGTAATACGAGCTGATGGACGGAATCTCCTGGTACTGGTCGATGCCCTCAACCACCAGGTTCTCAATCGCATAGCTGCCGTCCTGCGCAATATGCTCCTGAGCAGCACGAACGTTGATAAACGTATAGACCAAGCGATACGAGCCGTCGTCGACGTTGCGCTCGGCGTGCATTTGCACAAAGCGCGCGCCGACGCCCTTGAGCGCCTGGACATGTGACAGGAGCTCATCGATCCCGACGGTAGTATAGATAGCCTTTTGCATTACTCGCCCTCCTTTGCAGCGGCGGGCGCGTCGCCGGCCGCGGACGTCCCAGCAGGCGCATCGTCAGCCCCGGCCCCCGCAGCCACAAACCCGCCCTCGCCCAGCTCAACGCCACCATCCCAGGTAGCGGCGCCACCCACGGTAAGCGGATCGCCGCCAGCACGCATCACGGCCTCCTTCTGATCCAGGATGCCGCACGCCTCCACGATGGCATCGATCACCGTCTCGGGGCGAACGGCGCACCCGGGCGCGTACACGTCCACGGGAATCGCGCGGTCCACGCCGCCGATCACGTTATAGGCATCGCGGAACACGCCGCCCGAACACGCGCAGATACCGCATGCCACCACACACTTGGGCTCGAGCATCTGGTTGTAGATCTGGCGCACGACAGGCAGGTTCTGGGCATTGACCGACCCCGTCACCAAAAAGATATCCGCATGCTTGGGGTTGCCGGTGTTGACCACGCCAAAGCGCTCCGCATCGAACAGCGGCGTGAGCGAGGCCAGCACCTCGATATCACATCCGTTGCAGCTCGAACCGTCGTAATGAATAACCCACGGCGAGCGCGACATTTTATGATCCATGGATGCCGCCTCCTAAATAAATACGTCAACGAGGATAGGCATAAGGTTGAGCAGGCCAAACACCAGCGCCACGCCCCATCCGAGCCTAAAGCAGCTGCGCCAGGTGCTGCGTGCGAAGGTGTTGTCGATCAGCACCTCGACAAAATACGTCGCAGCCATCACGACCAGGGCTACGACCCAGCTCACCGGGTTGTCCCAAACAAAGAACATGCCCACCCACATCAAAAACAGCACGGTCTCGCACCAGTGCATAAGGGTCATCTTGGCCAGCGTGCCGCCGCTCATCTCGGTGGCGACGCCCTGGACGATCTCCTGATGCGCATGATGCGAGTACGAAAGGTCAAACGGCGACTTGCGCAGCTTGATGGTGAGCACCGCGAGCAGCGCAAGGAAAATGGGCGCGCTGTACACGATGATGGGAGCCGACTGCCCCGTTACGGCGATGGAATCGAAGCTGTCGGTGGCAAGATACAGGCCCACACTCATCAGCAAAACGGCGGGCTCGTAACTCATGACCTGCAGCAGCTCACGGTCGGCGCCGACCTGGGCAAACGGGCTTTGCGTCGAGGCGGACGCCAACACCACAAAGATCGCAGCGAGGGTCACCATAAAAGCGCACAACAGCGTGTTGGAACCCGACACAAAGATGCCGCCGCCCACCACGGTAAAGATGAGCGCGCACGCCATGTAGGTATCGTCCATGGTGTTTACGCTGGCGGGGGCCTTGCGCAGCAGCTTGGCCACATCGTAGAAAGGCTGGAGCAGGCGCGGGCCCACGCGGCCCTGCATGCGGGCCGAAAGTTTGCGGTCAACGCCGTCGATCAGGCCGCCCACAAGCGGCGCCAGCAGGGCAAATGCCACGGTGCCAATAAAAATGCCCACGACGCCCGAACCTTCAAAATACTTGCCGCGCAGCACCGAGGGCGCACTCATGGCAAGTCGCTCGGGCCCAATCCACGCGCAACACAGCAGCGCAAACAAGATAATGCTGCAGCACACGACGCTACCCGCGGGGCCAATACGCTTCTTGCCAAGGGCGTCCTCCGAGTACCAATTGCGCTTTTCGGCCTTCACCTCGTGTCCCATCGAGCCGCGGAAATGGCGATATTTGTCGGTCCCCACGCCCGAAAGGTACACGTTGACGTGCGGTTTGTTGCTCACGCGGAATGAAGTCAGCAGCACCACGGCGATAAACGCCACGATAACCACCATCAGGTACATGGCGTCCTTGCCAATAACGTACGGCACGCGGCCAAACACCATGGCCAAGTAAGGCGACACCAGACCGCTCGAGATAACCGGGAACGCCATGCAGCACAGAATCAGCAGCGCGGCGATGGTGTTGAGGGCCATCCATTCGGTCTTATGGACATTGACCTCAACGTTTTGAGCCGTGGGGTCGACGCCCGAAAGCTTGGCAAGCCACTTGCCCCAGAAGAAGAACGTCGCGGCCGAGCCAAAGGCAAGCACCATGATCATGAGCACGTTGCCGGTCTGCGCGAACGCCACCAGAGCGCCCCACTTGGACACGAGCATGCCAAACGGCGCCACAAACATGCCCATGATGCCCAGCATCATCAGGCGCGTCAGGTGCGGCATGCGGCTGAACATACCGTCCATGTCCTCGATATTGCGGCTGCCGATATGATGCTCGGCCGTGCCCACGCACAGGAACAGCAGCGACTTTGCCACCGTGTGGAACAGGATCAGGAAGATGGCCGCCCATACGGCCTCGGGCGCGCCGACACCCAAGCAAGCACTGATGAGGCCCAAGTTGGAAATGGTGGAGTACGCGAGCACGCGCTTGGCATTGCTCTGCGAGATGGCCATAAGGGCAGCGAGCAAAAACGTGATGGCGCCCACGCTCGTGACCATAAAGCCGGTCACGGGATAGATGGCATAGAGCGGGCTCAGCTTGACCATCAGGAACACGCCGGCTTTGACCATGGTTGACGAGTGCAGCAGGGCGCTCGTGGGCGTGGGGGCAACCATGGCACCCAACAGCCAAGTGTGGAACGGCATCTGTGCGGCCTTGGTGAGCGCGGCGAGCGACAACAGGATGACCGGCATCACCAGCAGCGCGGACTGCGCGGTTCCGGCGCCGGAAAGCTCAATCATGCCCGAGATGGTCAGCGGCATGCCGTTCACGTGCAGGTACATGAGTCCGGCCAAAAACGCGATGCCGCCCAGCATGTTGAGGATGATCTGGTTAAAGGCGTTCTTGATGGCCTCGGGCGTGCGCGTATAGCCAATCATAAGGAACGAGCACACGGTGGTGATTTCCCAGCCGCAGAACAGCCACTCAAGGTTGTCGCTCGTCACGATGACGAACATGGCCGAGAGGAACAGGAACATAAGCGCCAGGAACTGCGGACGACGGTCGGGCGCGGTCTGCCCGCGCAGCGCGGCCTCGTGCTCATCATGGGCCTGGAAGTCCTTCATGTAGCCCAAAGCGTAGATACAGATAAGGCTGCCGACGATGCCGACGGCGAGGACCATGATCACGCTCATGTAGTCTAGGTAGAGCGGCGTCGCCGTGACGGCTTCGGCCGCAGGCAGCGTCATGGCCGCAAAGACGAGCGAGCCCACCAGCTGGACTATGCCGAGCACCGTGGTAAGCACGCTCTTATATTTGTGCGCGTTGTACAGGATGACGGCGCACAGAATTACGTCGATGACGGAGCTGATGATCGAGAGCGCATGCGAGGTACCGGGGGCAATCTCAAAGCTCTGCGGACCCGTGCAAAAAAACATGACGGCGACTACAACTGTCACCGCCATGATAATGCCGGAGCCTATGAGCCCTACCGCATCGCGGGCTCGCTCACCGCGCGCGAGCAGCATACCCAGCGCCGGTACCAGCGGAAACAGGGTAAGGAAATACAGTAGCGTCATACCATCACTCCCCCATGCAAAAACGCTGCAATTGTTTAACGTTATAGCTCAATTGAGGAGCAGCAGCGGCAGGTTTTCGGTCAACTGGGGAGTTTTAGGCGTACGGGGTAAGGAGTCTGTCCGCATTGGAGCAGAGGCGCAGCAAGAAAAATGCGCCCCCGTGGGCGCACCATCCCGTTTGCTATTCCGCCTTTTTAACGCGCGGCTTGCGACCGCGCGGCTTATCGACCAGTGCGGCCTCACCGCTCTCGCGGTACTGACGGCACCAAGCCTTGACCGAAGACTCGCTGGGAATCTTGTGCTTGATCATGGCCTCGCGAACCGTCAAGCCGTTTTCCAGACGGTCCTTAACCACAGCGAGCTTTACGTCGTACGAGTAGGTGTGATGATGCGAACCGGCATTGAGAACGGCGTCGGCACCGCCCACGGCATACGCGCGGGCCCACTGACGAGCCGTGGCCTGGGGAATGCCAAGCTCCGCGGCGAGGGCGCGATGACCGACCCCCTCTTGAAGGATCTCGACGGCGCGCTGCCTAACCTCGGGCGCATGCGTGCGAGTCCTAGTTGCTTCCGACATACCTGCCACTTCTTAGCCTTAACCGTTAATCTGCTTTCTTACGTGCAAGTTAGATAGTAGCATTTTAGCGTTTGCTCAAAGCAGTTAATTAAAATAGACGCGGCGTTATCTGGGCATTTGGCACCAAATTACGACATTTCTTTATCGATTATTTACGCTGGTAGCTGACTCGCAGCTAATCGTCATTCGCTTGTCAACAAAATTGGCATCTCTTTATGTCCTTTGGTATAGAGGATATAGTTATTAACCCCTCCCCCAATAATTTTGAGTGATCTGCGAGGCAGTAGACGTCCTCACTCCTCATGATTACCGCGCATTGCCATCCACCGGAGCAAAACAAAAGGGCGGGACCTGCCGCGCTTGCAGGCCCCGCACCGATTGACACCCGACGGGACACAGCCGGGCGAAACGGATCCGTGCTACCGTCCCGCCTGGCCGCGATGTTCAACTACAGCTCGTTGGCCGCGTGATACGCCGTGCGAATGGCGCTCGCAATGTCGGCGGTGCGCTCGCCCGAGCAGTCACCCACACAGGTCACCGGCACCGTCACACCGTCCAGGTCAAACGCGTTGGCCTTGGAGCCCACGGCCATCACCACGTAATCGCAGGCAATCTTCACCGGCTCCTCGGCGCCGTCCTCGGCGGTGCGAACAGCCTCCACACCCTCGTCGGTAATGGCGGTCAGGCGGGTCTTCACGTGCTGCTCCACGTTGTGCTCGGCAAAGTCGCTCATAATCAGCGGCAGAATGGTCTCGGACTCGCCCGCGGCAATCTTGTCGAGCATCTCCACGATCGCCACCTCGCAGCCGTGCTGCAGCAGATACTCGGCAGTCTCGGTGCCCACCAGGCCACCGCCAATGACAGCGACGCGGCCGTTGAGCTCCGCCTTGCCGGCCAGCACGTCCCAGCTCGAGACGACCTTCTCCGAGTCGGCGCGCGGAACGGGGATGACCACGTCGTGCGCGCCCACGGCCACAATCGCGGCGTCGGCGGCGTTGAGGTCCTCAGCGGTAGCGGCATGGCTGAGCTCAACCTTCACGCCCAGGCCAGGCAGAATCTTCTCGTAGTACTCGACCGAGCGCATGATCTCGTCCTTGCGCGGAGGCGCAGCCGCCAGCACAATCTGGCCGCCCAGATGATCGCTCGCCTCGTAGACGGTCACGTCGTAGCCGCGCTTGGCCGCCACGCGCGCGGCCTCCAGGCCGGCGATGCCGCCGCCCACCACGGCGATCTTCTTGTCGCCCTCGCCCGGCTTGATGGCGATGGTCGCCTCGTCGCCGTTCTCGGCATTGAGCACGCACGAAATGTACTTGCGGTTTTGAATCGCATCGACGCAACCCTTGTTGCAGTTGAGGCACTCGCGGATGGGCTCACCCGTGGCGGCCTTCAGCGCAATGTCGGGGTCGCACATGAGCGAGCGGCCATAGGCGATGATGTCGGCGGCGCCGTCTTCCAGAATCTTCTCGCCGGCCTCGACCGAAACCACGCGGCCCACAGTTGCCACCGGCACGGAGACCAGGGCCTTGACGCGCTCGGCCACGGGCAGCGTCCAGTTGTAGGGCATGGCGCCCATGGGCGGAATGGTGTCGCCCATGTTGCCGGTGTGGTTGGCCTGTGCGACCTGGATCATATCGATGCCCGCGCCCTCGAGCAGCTTGGCGAACTCGCAGGCCTCGTCGGGCTGTAGGCCGCCCTTGCCGCGCGGCGTGCCGTCGGGGTTCTCCATGATCACGGGGAGCTTGTACTCCACCATCAGCTGCGGCGCGGCTTCCTTAATGGCAGCGACGACCTCCAGCGCGTAGCGAACGCGGTTCTCGAACGAGCCGCCGTACTCGTCGGTGCGCTGGTTGAGGATGGCCGAGCACAGCGAACCCACCAGACGATCGCCGTGGACCTCGATGGCGTCGATGCCGGCCTGCTGCGCACGGGCGGCCGAGGCAGCGATGGCCTCCTTGATCTGGGTGAGTTGCTCTACGCTCGCCTCGTTCACAAAGTGCTGCATGTCGTGATGCAGCTTGGCGTAGGCCTGGTTGCGGATCTCGTTGGACTCGGCCATCTTGGCGGCAAAGGTCTCCTCGTCGCCGGCGGCCTTGGCCTCCTGCGCGGCCTTGGCAGCGGCCATGGAGCCCATGACCATGCGGCCGACACCGGGCACGTCGTACTCGGGGTGGAACAGCTGCAGCGCAACCTTGGCACCGTGCTTGTGGACGGCGTCGGCCAGAGCCTTAAACGTGGGGATCTGGGCGTCGGTTGCCAGCTTGGGCGTGGGGCTCGCGGTCATGACGGGAGCGACGTCGCCGATGACGATGTAGCTCACGCCGCCACGGGCCAAGCGCTCGTAAAAAGCCAGGCTGCGCTCGCCGATGGAACCGTCACGCTCCTCGTAGCCGGTGGTCAGCGGCGGAAACATAATGCGGTTCTTGAGCTCAAGGGGGCCAACCGTAATGGGCTGGAGCAGCTTGGATGCAGGTGTGGTCATGGACATTCCTCTCTTGTAGGCGCGGCGGCGATGATGCCGCGTAGTTATCTAGAGGATATGGCATGGGAATACAGCAGCGCAACGGAAATCGGCGGACAGCAGGTAGCGGCAGGTGGATGGGGGTGGGCGGGGCGGCCCGTCGGTTTGTCTCAATCTGTAACAACCACTCGGCAAAACCGGGTCTTGCTGTTACAGATCGAGACATTCCTCTCAACACATTCTCAACAATCTCGGTCTGTAACAGCTAGGCCCACTTTTGGCCCCTACCTGTTACAGATCGAGACAAACCAACCTAGCCTGCCGAAAAATCTAGATCTGTAACAGTTACTCGGCAAAATGGGTCCCAGATGTTACAGATCGAGACAAACCAAACCCGCCTGCTAGAAAATCTCAATCTGTAACAGCTGCTCGGCAAAATCCGTCCCTCGTGTTACAGATTTAGACAAACGGGACCCAACCCACCTGTATATCTCGATCTGTAACACCTAGCCACCCAAATCGGGTCTAGATGTTACAGATCAAGATTTTGTTTAAGAGACCGAAAATTGGACCGAAAACACGGTCCCCAGATAACAAAAAAGCTCGCCGGCTAGGCCGACGAGCTGTAAGTTCTTGGTCGCGGGGGCAGGATTTGAACCTACGACCTCCGGGTTATGAGCCCGGCGAGCTACCAGACTGCTCCACCCCGCAATGTCTGGGCGCCTCATGTGCGCAAGAAAGATTATTACGCGGGAGTTCGGTAAACGGCAAGGAAAATCTCGTAGAGCATAATTCCTTCATATTTAAACCCCTCAGCCCCTATCACCGTAAACGAATCGCAGCCGAGCGCCGTCGACGGCACGTATACAATGGTGCGCGTCCTTTTATGCCAACACTGGGAGTAGACATGCTGCTCGCTATCGATATGGGAAACACGCAGACAGCCATGGGCCTGTTTGACGGAGACGAGCTGGTGCAGTCGTGGCGCATGCCCACCGACCGCTCTTATACCGCCGACGAGATCCATGTGCGCCTGATGGGTTTCTTTAAAATGTACGGCCTTTCGCTCGACGCGGTCGACGCGATCGCCTTTGCGGGCGTGGTGCCGCAGCTCTCGCGCGAATGGCACGCCGTGGCCGACCGCATTGCCGCGGACGCCATCGTCATCGGGCCGCAGACGGCCGCGGTGACCAAGCTGCGCGCGGCGCGCCCCCAGGCCGTAGGCGCCGATCGCGTCGCTAACGCCGTTGCGGCCGAGACTTTCTACGGCGCGCCGGCAATCGTGGTGGACTTTGGCACCGCGACCAATATCGACGTCATCGATGAGGACGGTTATTACATTGGTGGAGCGATTGCGCCGGGCATCCGCATTTCGATGGACGCGCTCGCCGCCCGAGCCGCCAAGCTCGCCAGCGTGCCGCTCGAGGCACCCGAGCATGCCATCGGCCGCGACACCGAGGAATGCATCAAGGTCGGCGCCGTGATGGGCGCCGCCGCCATGGCTGAGGGCCTGGTCGCGCGCATGAAGCGCGAGCTGGGTCGTGAGGACGCCACGGTTATCGCCACGGGCGGTCTCGCCAGCATCGTCGCCGATTCGACCGATGCCTTCGACGTGGTCGACGGACAGCTCACCATCAAGGGTATCTGCGAAATCTACCGCCGCATGCAGGAGCTGGGATAGAGCAGGGGCTTAAGTCGAGCACGCCCGATGCCACAGCCCCCGCAAACGTTCGCCAAGCCTATTCCCCAGATAGGCGAAACCCTCCCCGGCACAGGCCGAGGAGGGTCTTGTTGTCATCGTTATCTTTGGGCGCGAACGCCCCACGTTACAGCCCGCGAATCCGTACGGCCTCGGGCGGAAACTCTTGCTCGCCGGCATCGGTCTTGATGGTCGCGCGACCCCAGATGTCCAGGCCCGCAAACACACCGACCGCAAGCGGCAAGCCGTTGGGCGACACCGCCGCAACTTGGCGACCGAGCAGCGGCACCATGTCGAAGTACTCGCCCAGCACGGGGGCCAGCGGGCCTGCGGCGCCCTGCGGCATGTTGGCGGCAACCGCCCAGGCGTCCACACGGGCCAGCACGGCGGCGGCCAGCGCCTCGACCAGTGCTTCGTCAGCCACGTCCACACCAAGCTCGCTCAGCGCCGAACGCTCAATATCCACCGTCACGGCACCGAACATGCCTGCAGCACCGGCACCGCCGTTCACGGCAACACGCGCGAGCGACGTCTCAAACGCAGGCGCGCCGCACACGATGTCACTCGGCCACTGGATACCCACCTTACCGGCAAGGCCCAACCCCGGCATCGAAGCCGTGCCCACGAGCGCGTCCATCATGCCCATCGCGGCCACAAACGGCAGGCCGTGGAAGGCATGCATGTTCACATCGGGGCGCACAACCAGCGAAAACGTCAGCGAAGCATCGCCCGCGCTCCACGCACACCAGCCCGCGGACACGCCCTCGCGGCCCGCGTCACGCGCCGCGTCGAGCTCGGTGCCGACGGCAACAGCATTCATCTCGATCATCTACATACGCCCCAATTCGCCCACGATATGGCCCACGCGGTCCTCGGGCTCCTTGACCTCGACGCCGTTGTAGCGGAAGAACCGCGCCGGGTCGTGCATCAAGTCCTCGAGCGGCACCAGCACAAAATCGCGCTCGCCGATCAGCGGATGCGGCAGGCGCAGCTTTTTGCCGCCGTGGGTCTCGCCGTCCATCCACAGCAGGTCCAGGTCGATGGTGCGCGGGCCGTTGGCCTTGGCCTTTTTGGAGCGGTCGCGCCCCAGCTCAGCCTCGATCTTCATAAGCTCGTCGAGCAGCACCAACGGCGCCAGCTCGGTCTTGATCTCGATGACGGCGTTGGCAAACGCGTCCTGGCGCGTCTCGTAGGCCGGCTCGCTCTCGTAAATCTTGGAGGAGTTGGACACGCAGGTGAGTGGAATCTCGGCGATCATCTCGCGTGCGGCGCGGATGTTGTCGCAGCGATGCCCCAGGTTGGAGCCCACAGCCACAAACGCGCGGCGCGGCTGCGGCTTGGCAACCGCCCAGTAACCGTTCAGGAACTGCGCAAAGCCCGCGACGTCGTGCACGCGCACGATGTTGGCACCAGCCTGGATAGCACCCAGGCACACGCCAAACGTGGCGGCATCGCGCTCGGCGGCCTCGGTCACACCCGAGACGGCGCCCACAAAGCGCTTGCGCGACACGGCGCACATGAGCGGATAGCCCAGTGACGCCATCTTGGCAGTCTCGCGCTGGATGACGATGTCCTCGTTAGCCGACTTACCAAAGCCCGGGCCAGGATCAATGCAGATGCGGTCGCGCGACACGCCGGCATGGATGAGCGTGCGGGCCTGGTCGGACAGAAAGCCCATGACACGGCGCATGATGGGCGCCGAATCGGGCAGGGTGAAGCGGCGGAGCTGCGAGGTGGGCACGTAGGCTTCCTCGCGGCGGGCGCTGCGGCGCATCATGGCGGCCAGGCGGTCATTGGACTCCGATGCGGCCTCGGTGGCTGCGGGAGTGGCCTCGGGCGCGGGCGCGACGGTCTCGGCGGCAGTAGCCTGCTCGGCGGCCGGCGTCTCCTGCTCGCTTGAAGGCTCGGACGTGGGCTCCGGTTCGCCAAACGGCAACGAGGGCTGCACCACGCCGCCCGGAAGCTTGGCCTCCGGCTTAGGCTCGCCCAGCAACTTGCCGCGACGGCGGCGAGCCGGCTTCTCGGCCTCACGCGCGGCCTCGGCAGCCGCCTCGCGCGCCTTCTCGGCAACAAACGCCGCTGCC
>CATZTY010000008.1 GCA_958424475.1 uncultured Collinsella sp. | reverse complement strand
CTCGTAGGAAATAGCGGCGCCCATGCCGCGACCCACGAACAGTGCGGACTGCGCGTCCTTGCACAGCAGGGCGGCCTCATGCACGGCATCGGTCTGCGTATCCAAAATCCACTGGATCTGCTCGGCCGTATCGGAAAGCTCGCGGAACAGCATGCGCGCCTGCTTGGTGGTCAGACGGTACTTGACCTGCGCCAACAGCAAAGCCAGCAGCGTGAGGCTCACGACCTGGCCGATGAAGCTCTTGGTCGAGGCGACCGCGATCTCCTTGTTGGCCTTGGTGTAGATGACGCCGTCACTCTCACGCGCCACGGGGCTGCCCACCACGTTGGTGATGCCGAAGACCTTGGCGCCCTTGATGCGCGCGTCTCGAATGGCGGCAAGGGTATCGGCCGTCTCGCCCGACTGGGACACGGCAACGACGAGCGTCGTCGGCGTGATGATGGGATTGCGATAACGGAACTCGCTGGCCGCCTCAACCTCGGTGGGGATGCGAGCCCAGCCCTCGATGAGATTCTTAGCAATGAGGCCAGCGTGATAGCTGGTGCCGCAAGCGATCACGTAGACGCGGTCGATGTCGTTGAGCTCCTCGAGCGAAAGGCCCAGCTCGTCGATGTCGAGCTCGCCGGCCGGCGTCATACGACCGACCAGCGTGTCGCGCACGACGCGCGGCTGCTCGTGAATCTCCTTGAGCATAAAGTCGGGATAACCGCCCTTTTCCGCCATGTCCAGGTCCCAGTCGATGTGGGTGACCTTAAGCTCGATAACGTTGCCGGCCTCGTCGGTGTACTCGACGCCTGCGGGCGTGAGCTTGGCAAACTGACCGTCCTCGAGCACCACGACGTCGCGGGTTGCGTCGATGAGCGCGATGACGTCGGAGGCGACATAGGCGCCGGTCTCGCCCGCGCCGACCACGATCGGGGAATCCTTGCGGGCCACGGCGATCACGCCGGGCTCGTCAGCGCACACGGCGGCCAGACCATAGGCACCGACCACGTGGGTGCACGCCTCGCGCACGGAGGCCATCAGGTCGTGCGTCTCGGCATAAGCCTCTTCGATCAGATGCGCGAAGACCTCGGTATCGGTCTCGCTCTTAAAGTGATGGCCGCGGCCCTCCAGCTCTTCGCGCAGCTCGGCGAAGTTCTCGATGATGCCGTTGTGGACGATGGCGATACGACCGTCGCAGCTGGTGTGGGGGTGAGCGTTAACGACGGAGGGCTTGCCGTGGGTGGCCCAACGGGTATGGCCGATACCGCAGGTAGCGTCGCTGTCGATGTTGGAAAGCTCGCTCTCCAGGCCCGCGACCTTGCCCACGCGGCGGATGACGTCGAGGTGCGCCGCGGCGCCCTCGCCCACCTCGAGCGCGACGCCCGAGGAATCATAGCCGCGATACTCCATACGCTTGAGGCCCGTGACCAGGATGTTCTTTGCAATATCAGAGCCGGTGTAGCCGACGATTCCGCACATAGGATAAATCCCTTCGTTCGCGTGACTGCAAGACGTCCACGCACAGGGGGCGCTGAGACGTATAACGTTCGAGTATTGTACTCACGCAAACGCAAGCTGATATACCAGAAGTGGTACCTCAACTTAGATACCACCCGATGCACACACGTCCAGCCGGTCCAAACCACCACAAAAGCGCCTGTCCCCCTTCGTGGTGGTCGCGTTGGCAACAGCGTTTCCCCAGATAAAACCTGCCAAAATAAACCTATCCCTTTTTGGTTGGTTTGGGATGCTACAATCTGGCTTGTACTTGAAACGCATCAAAGGGGCCGCTATGGCAAAGGTAAAAATCAGCGACGTCGCGCGCGAGGCCGGAGTTTCGCTGGGCACGGTTTCCAACGCGCTCAACCACCCCGAAAAGCTGCGCCCCGAAACCCTCAAGCTCATCAACGAGACCATCAATCGCCTTGGCTACCTGCCCAACCAAAGCGCTCGTCAGCTCGCGGGCGGCGCCACCAAGTCCTTTGGCCTGGTGCTCCCCCGTCTCGATCACGGCTTTTCGCTCCAAATCGCCAGCGGCGCCCACAACGAGGCCCGCAAGCACGGCTACGACCTGCTCATCGCCAACGCCGATAACGACGATATTCTCGAGGACCATTACCTGCGCTACTTTATGGGCACCCAGATGTCCGGCGTCATGGTTCAGCCCATGGCATCCCCCGACTGGCACCCCGTCATGGCCAAGATGCCCGTGCCGATCGTCCACCTGGACATCCATTGCTCCGAGCCCGGCTACTACGTAGCGGCCGACAACGAGGCCCAGGGTCGCATCATTGCCGAACTCGCCATCGCCCGCGGCGCACACCATATTGTCGTCGTCGGCCGAGCAGCATTTATGCAACTCACCCTGCGCGTCCTTGGCATTCATAAAGCGCTCGCTCTACACCCCGATATCAAGATCGAAGTCATCGACGCCGGCGAATGGAATACCGCCGCCGACGGCTACGGCATCGGCGCCCAAATCGCCGCGCGCCCCGCCGACGAACGCCCCGATTTTGTCGTCGGTCTGACCGACGTGCTGGCCTCGGGCGTTATCTCGGCGCTGGTCGACAAAGGCATCGCCGTCCCCGGGGAAGTACGCGTAGCAGGTTGCGATGGCAACCCGCTCGCTTGGAGCGGATCGGTCCCGCTCACTACGGTAGCGCCCCCGGGCTACGAGATTGGCCGCAAGGGCGTTCAATTGCTCATGGAGCAAATCGAGAACAAGGCCCCGGCAAAGACCAAGCACGTCCACATCGGCTCTGCCGCGCGCACCGTCACCGCAGTCACCGCCGCCGAGGATATCAACCGCCAAGAACTGGTACGTCCGTTCCTACTGGAGCGCGCCAGCACCCAGGCAAGCACCCAGACCGACGCCACGGCCATCAACCTCGGTGCGTATCTGTAGCACGCCCGCAAGTATGCTATGTCGCCGCTTAAGCAAAAGGGGCCCGACCATTGCCGGGCCCCTTTTGCTTAGGCGCAAACGTGGGCAATTGCTCGTTTCAACGCCGCAATTGTCTAGCGCGCGGCTTTAACTGCCGCCGAAAGGTCGAACAACGTATCGAGCACGGCCTCGCAGCCATCCACCACGTCCTGCGGCAGCGGCACGATATCAGGAACGGCAAAGACGTGGCATCCGGCCGTAATGCCCGAGACGCAGCCGTTGCGCGAATCCTCGACCACGGCACATTCCTCGGGAGCAAAGCCCGCGCGCTCGCAGGCGAGCAGATACATCTCGGGGTCGGGCTTGCCGTGCACGACGTCCTCGCCACACGTTACCGTTTCAAACTTGTCAAAAAGACCGACCATCTTAAGGTTGCGCTCGGCCGTAACGAGGCGCGACGACGTCGCTAGACCCACGTGATAGCCCGCAGCCAGCAGCTCGTCTAGGCACTCGGCGGCACCGGCCTTAAGTTCCAGTTCGGTCTTGACCATCTCGTCGCGAATCTCCTTGTGGCGACGATAGATCGCCTCGGTGGTTTCATGGCTGCCGTAATGCTCATCAAGGATGTCCATAACATCGGGCAGCGTGCGGCCGATAAACTGATGGATCAGCGCTTCATCAATCGCGAGCCCCAGCTCAGCGGCGCCTGCCTTCCAGGCCTTAATCCCCAAACGCTCGGTATCGACCAGCGTTCCATCCATGTCAAAAATAACAGCCTTGATCATATCGGTCCCCCATCGACTCTCGCTGTCGCATTGCCGCAACTCTACCGCATTTGGCAACTGGTATATAACGTATATACCATATTGCACTTTCGTTACACAGATAGAAGTCTTATGGCAAGTAACGCATTAGGATTATAGTTTTCGATCGAGTACTCAACGATAAGGAACGTTTCATGATTTTAGACACCACGGCACCCGCAGAGGAGCTTCAAGACAAGCTATCGGCGCTCGAACAGCTGCTTTTGGCATACGGGCGCGTGGCCATCGGGTTTTCCGGCGGCGTTGACAGCAGCTTTTTGGCCGCCGTGTGCGCCCGCATCATGCCTACCAATACCCTCCTCATCCATCTCACCACGCCGCTCATCGGCACGCCCGAACAGACTTCGTTTGAGCAGTCCGTTGATGGACAGGCCCATGAGGGGCCGCATTTTAAGCTCCCCGTGCTCAATCTTTCGGTGGATCAGCTGCAGCTCCCCCAAGTAGCCTGCAACGATGCTAATCGCTGCTGCCACTGCAAGCACGCCGGCTTTACCGCCATCGTCAACCACGCCAAGTCGCTCGGCTTTCCCACCGTCATCGATGGCAGCAATGCAAGCGATCGCGGTGACTACCGCCCCGGCATGCGTGCGGCAGAAGAGCTCGGCGTACGCTCCCCTCTCATGGAGGTCGGCTTTACCAAGGACGAAGAGCGCGAGCTGCTGCGCGCATGGGGCTATCCCGTTTGGAACCTACCGGCGGGAGCATGTCTTGCCACCCGCGTCCCCACGGGCGAGGAGCTTACGCGCGAGAAAGTCGATTTAATCCGCGCCTGCGAGGATTACCTGCACGATCTTGATCTGGCACAGGTACGCGCGCGCTTGGTCGGCGGCTGCATGCATATCGAGGCCGCACCCGCAGATGTCGCCAAGATTGCCACCCTCGGCGGTGCCGCCGTCGACGACAAGGGCAAGACCCTGCTGCCCGCCGCCATCGAGTCCGCGCTGCGCGAGCTGGGCTGCGACCATATCTCCCCCGAGGTCACCCCCTACATTCACGGCAACATGAACCTTTAGGTTACGCCGTTTTACAAACGGCGTAACTGCTCGGCGCTGCGCGGGCTCCGGACACGGCAATCTGACGTTCAACTTCACGGGCGCGACCAAAAGGTCAGCGCCCGCTTGTTTCACGTCACCTTGCCGCACCCGGAGCCCGCTCGCTCGCATATGCTCAACCTGGACTGCGTTAAATGACCTGCCAATAAGGGACAGGTTTGTTTTTTGGCAGGTTTTATCTTGGGAAAATATCGCGAGGCAGTCGCCCCCCTAGCACCCATCTAACTTCGAGAGACACAAGAGGGGCGACTCGGCTGCATCTACTTCTTCCGATAGCGGCGGTTGCGGCTCGTCGATGAACCCATTACTTCGATGAGCCCTTTATCCGCCATTTTTGGCAGATGGTAGCGGACGGACGAAATTTTGACCCCCGATGCAACCGCTATTTCTCGCGCCGTCATATCCACTTCGGCGCTGAGAGCCTCCAGGATCCTATCCGCTGTCGAAGCTGACGATTCTCTGCTCATATCGATAATCTCAAACGTGTCTTTGCCACATTTTGACAGGACATGTTTATCGACAAGGTCCCCGCAGATCAGACGAATGTCATCCGAATCCCACTTCAGGGCCTCTCGTATTTTTTGAACATCGCATACGCACCCATGCTCCCGCATAAACATGAGCAATGTTTCTTCGCGATCCGTCAGCTCGGCGCCCACATGGCTCTGAATCCACGTGCGGTTTTCAGCAAGCTCCGCCCCGTGCCGGGAAAGCAGCACCGTAAACGAATCGGCCTTAACGATAAATTTCGGCCTGCCAAGCGAACGAGACTCCATCTCGCGAATCATAGCCGGGATACCAGATCCCTGGCTTTCCGCAACGGCCCCCTCGGCATGCTCTAACGGCGTCGCCCCCATTAGGCTCATTAGCTTTGGGTTTCGGCAGCGCGATTCCCCGTCTGCAAGATTGTCCACCGTCTTTCCGCCCCAAAGCCCGCCAGGGTTTTTGATCTCTATTCTGTCTGGATAGATATCGACACTCACGGCCTGCCCCACAAACATGGGCGAATATTCTCGATGGATGCAGGCATTTGCCAAGGCCTCGCGCAAAACCTCCTGGGGAACTTCCCAATCCTCCCTTCTGCCAGCGCCTTGCACTATCGTCGCTTTGCGCAAGTTTCGTCCAATCGCGGCAAGGGCATCTTCGATGCAAGCCGGAATCGGGCCATCGCACAACTGGCGGTCAATAAACCGGGGTTGCCCGGGTGCAGATTTTTCCACATCGGAATGAACGGCGACATCGATCATCAGTTTGGGATAGAACTGCTGGGGGTAAATTCCCGCCGACAGAAGCCCCGCGAGCTTCACGGCACCATCCTTTGTAGTGATATTGAGTCTGACCAGCTGCTTTTCCAGCGTATCGGCCCCGCGCAAAACGCGCGGGGTCTGCAGCCGGCGATTTGCGATAATAGACCGCACGACATCTGGATCCAAATCCTCGACCGTTGCCTCCGAAACCACCGTGCCGTCTGCATCGCTCGGAAGCAACGCACTCTGCAGCTCATATAGCTCAGCGGGTGACATCTTGATATCTTTATCATCCACGCGCTTGTAGCTACCGTTCTGCACGCCGCGCGCGCCGATATAGCAAGGCTTCGCTTTAAGCTCAAGTTCAAAGATGCGCACCAGAAGCACCTGGAGCCCGTCGACCTCGCCTCGATCAAGCTCGTACCGCGGCGCATGGGTCACCACTGCCGCTGAGCCTCCGTCTCCGATACCCGAAACAAACTGATCGCGCACCCTATCGATAGCAAAGTTAGCCGAAGGAACAAATCCTTCGGCTTCATTCAGGCCCAAAATAATGAGCCCACCCGCAGTGTTCGCAAAAGCGCTCACTGTCTCCCATACGTCTGCGCTCAATTTATTCGTGCAGGCTTTAACTTCTACCGATGCGTCATCAGTCCCCCGCCTGCGAAGGCGCTCAACGATAAGGCCAAGAGGTTCATCCAGCAGCATTGGCATTCCGCCTCTCTAAAACAATAGAGTTATCTCTCTAAAGTGTAGTATATCTCTCTAACTTTAGAGAGATAAGCACCTTATTTTAGAGAGACATTTAGAGAGATGTATCGAATTCACTGTTAGATTGCCCAATGTTATCTCTTTAACTGGCTTTCTCTTTAGAGAGACATTTAGAGAGACGAGCGCGACCTCTCTAATCATGGGTTCCTCTCTTTAAAGTGCGCACATCCCAACCGTACCTTAAGCTGCGGTGAAATAACTCACGATTAACCTGCCAAAAAGGGACAGGTTTGTTTTGGCAGGTTTTATCTGGGGAAACGCCGAATAGCCCCACATCCACAACCGCCGCAGCTCCATATGAGGCAAATGAATCAGTAGCGTCTATCCTAAATCTTGAGTATTTGTTCGACAGAACGGCCCCTGCCGGCTCCTGCTAGACTGGTAGATTCCCAACCGTCCATCCAGGAGTCTCCATGTCGCGCAAGTCCACCTACAAACAAGTACTTTCCATCGGCACCGCCGTGGTGCTGGGGTTTGCGCTGTTTACGGGATCGCTCGACGGGGCGCCCAGACTGCTCTCGCCGCAAAGCGATGAGCAGGCAGCGGCTCTGGCCGAAAAACAAAACGAGAGTCCCAGCCGCACCGACGACGAGGCAGACCTGGTTGCCCGACTCGAATCGGGAACAGCGAGCTCCTCGGACTCCCAAAACAACCAAGACTCTGGCGATGGCTCTGAACCCACCGCGTCCGGCACCGGTGACGACGCTTCCGCGGACAGCGCCGCCACCCCCATCGACGAGGTCGAAAACCCCGATCTCGGCCGCGCCCGCGGCGTATATCTCAGCAGCATTCCCGACTACGCGGGTAACCCCTATGTTGCCCTGCGCGCCGACAGCACGCACCCGCTCGGCACGCCATCATTCACGCTCGACGAATACGAGCGCGCTACAGAAGAGGGTTGCTTTAAGAAGTTCTCCAAGCTCGACAGCCTGGGCCGCACCCGCAAAGCGCTTGCCTGCGTGGGCCCCGAATCACTCGGTCGAGGCGAGCGCGGCGATATCTCGCGTATCCATCCCGCCGGATGGCACCAGCAACGCTACGACTTTATTCCAGGCCAGAGCCTCTACAACCGCTGCCACCTCATCGCCTGGTCGCTCTGCGGCGAAAACGCCAGCCGCAAGAATCTCCTCACCGGCACGCGTTATCTCAACGAGACGGGCATGCTGCCGTTTGAGGAGCAGATTCTCGGCTATATCCGCGAGACAGGCAACCACGTGCTCTACCGCGTCACGCCCATGTATAACGAAGAGGAACTTGTCTGCCGCGGCGCGCGCCTTGAGGCGCAATCGGTCGAGGACCACGGCAAGACCCTCTGCTTCCACGTGTACTGCTATAACCTGCAGCCGCATGTGCAGATCGACTACGCCACCGGCCGCAACCAGGCATCCGGAGACTAGTGCCTACCGCGCCGCCCGTAACCCAAAAAATGATCCGTTTTCCTCCGCCCCCTAGGGATCAAAAAGGGCCGCCCTGGATTGCCCCGGGCGGCCCTTTTCGTCAGCACCTACATTGCAGGCAAAGCCACACGCTACTTGGCGCGGCCCTCCTCATAGCGCTCGACCAGCTTGGCCTGAACGTCATAAGGCACCTGCTCGTAGCCGGCGGGCTTCATGGTAAAGTCGCCCGTGCCGCGCGTAATAGAGCGCAGGCGCGTCGAATAATCCGTCAGCTCGGCGAGAGGCGCCTGGGCAATGACCACGGTGTCGCCGCGCTCATCGGTCTCCATGCCCGTCACGCGACCGCGCGATGCCGAGATGTCGCCCATCACGGCGCCGGCGTAGCTCTCGGGGATAGTCACCGTGATTTCCTCGATGGGCTCCAGCACCACCGGGTCGGCATCGGCGCATGCCTTGCGCAGGCCGATGCGAGCCGCCGCGCGGAACGCCATCTCGTTGGAGTCGACGCTGTGATACGAGCCGTCATACACCGCGACGCGAATGCCCGTGAGCGGATAGCCGGCAATAATACCGTCCTTCATGGTCTCCCGGACGCCCTTGTCCACGGCAGGGATGAGCGAGCGCGGAATGCGGCCGCCCACGACCTCATCCACAAACTCGTAGCCGTCGCTCGTGCCGTCGGGCCCAATGAGCGGCTCAACGCGCAGCCAGCAGTCGCCATACTGACCGGCACCGCCAGTCTGTTTCTTGTGGCGGCCCTGCGCGCTTGCCGTACGGCGAATGGTCTCGCGATACGGAATGCGGATCGGCACGCTTTTTGCCACGACCTTGGTACGGTCCTCCAAACGGTTGAGCAGCACCGAAACCTGCGCCTCACCCACGGCGGAGATAATGGTCTGGCCGGTCTCCTCGTCACGATCGATGCTCATGGTCGGATCGGCCTTGCAGGCCTTCTCGATAAACGTATAGAGCTTCTCTTCGTCCCCGCGATTCTCGGCCTCGATGGCAATGCGGTACTGCGAGTTGGGGAACTTAAACGCCGCAGCCTCGACCTTGCCGGTAATCGAGAGCGTATCGCCCGTCTCGGCCGCCAGCTTGGGTGCCACGATAATGTCGCCGGCATAGGCGTGACCGACCTCGGTCATGTCGCGGCCGCACATCACATACAGGTGAGCCAGACGGTCGCCCTTGCGCGTGCGCGCGTTGACCAGCTCAAGGCCCGGCTCAAGCGTACCCGTCAGCACCTTGATAAAGCTGATGCGACCCTGCTGCGGATCGGCCAGGGTCTTAAACACAAACGCCACCGGACGATCATCGTCGCTTGAAATCTTGAGCGAATCGCCGTCGATAAGCGGCATCTCGCCGTAGTCGGTCGGCGCCGGGAAGTATGTGGCGATGTCGTCCATCAGCGAGTTGACGCCCTGCTCCTTAATGCAATCGCCCGCAAAGACCGGCACAAAGATGCGCTCGGCGATCGCCTTCGACAGCAGGCCTTCAAGCTCCTCCTGCGTCAGCGTCTCCTCGCCTTCCAAGTACTTCATCATCAGTTCATCGTCAGCCTCGGCCACCAGCTCGCACAGATGGTCATGGGCTTCCTCGGCCTGGGCACGATACTCCTCGGGAATCTCCGACTCAACGGCTTCGGTACCGTTGCAATGGCGCGCCTTCATGCGCACCAGGTCGATGATGCCGTCAAAGTCCTCGCCCTCGCCCCAGGGAAGGGTCACGGCACCCAGGCGCGTGCCAAAGCGCTCTTGCAGCAGGTCCATCGTGGTCGCAAAGCTGGCCTCGGAGCGCGACAGGCGGTTTACGAACACCGCACGCGCCAGGCGCAGGTCCTCGGCGGCATACCAGAGCTTAACCGTCGTAGGCTGCGGGCCGGCCTCGGCGTCGACCACAAACAGAGCCGTCTCGCAGACGCTCATCGCGGCAAAGGCGTCGCCGATAAAATCGGGGTAGCACGGGGCATCAAGCACATTGATGCGCGCGCCCTTCCAGTCGATTGGCGCAATGGTCGTCGAGATGGAAAATGAACGCTTGACCTCTTCAGGGTCATAGTCGAGCGTGGGCTTGGTGCCGTCGTGGCCGCCCAGGCGGGCGGTCTTGCCGGAAAGGTGGAGCATGGCCTCGGCGAGTGAAGTCTTGCCCACCCCGCCTTGGCCTACGAGCACCACGTTCCTTACATTGCCGGTCTTGGGAGCACCCATGATGACCTCCTTGCAGGGCCGCGCGCAATGCGCGACGCCAACGGGGAGAGTTCGCGGTCGGTGCCATCCCGGGAGCAGCATGGTCGGCAACCGAGCCGACTCACCCTCCAAATGTCCTATGCCACCACCCTACCCTCACGGGCGACCGTCCATGCACACCTTTCGGCACACGTATGAATACAGGCGGCGAGAGGAAGAGACAAGCTTGTGAGGCGATTATTGAACCCCGTCGATGCAAACAAAAAGCCGCCACAGACCGTAAGACCTGCGACGGCTTCGCCTCAATTAATAGTTGAGTAAATACCTGAGCCTATCCCTCGATACGGCTCAAGAACTCACGGGTGCGCTGCTCACGCGGATGGTCGATGACCTGCTCGGCAGGACCCTCCTCGACAATGCGGCCGCCATCCATAAAGATCACGCGGTCGGCAACATCGCGCGCAAACTGCATCGCATGGGTCACGATCACCATCGTCATATTCTGCGCGGCAAGGTCTTTAATGACACGCAGCACCTCGGCCGTCAGCTCGGGATCGAGCGCCGAAGTCGGCTCATCAAAGAACAGGATCTCCGGATCGAGCGCCAAGGCGCGGGCGATACTCACACGCTGTTGTTGACCGCCCGAAAGCTCACATGGCACCTTGTTCTCGTTGCCCGTAAGCCCCATCTGCGCGATCAACTCACGCGCACGTGCTTCAGCCTGCTCGCGCGGGCGCTTGAGCACGCGAATCGGAGCATCGATGATGTTTTTCATCACGGTATAGTGCGGGAACAGGTTGTAATTTTGGAACACCAGGCCGAATCGCGAGCGTGCCCGCTTGGGCACATCGCCCTTCGCATAGACCGCGCCCGAACCCGCATCCGTCGCAACGGCAAGGTCACCAAACGAGAGTGAGCCTCCGTCGAGTGTCTCGAGCAGCGTGGCACACCGCAGCAGCGTGGACTTGCCGCCACCCGAAGGCCCGATAATCGCCACGACCTCGCCACGCTTGACCTCGAGCGAGATATCCTTGAGCACCTCATTGCCGCCAAACGCCTTGCGCGCGCTTTCGATTTTCATCACTGAGTTAGTCATGGTAATAGTCCAGCTTCTTTTCGGCAGCGCCCAGCAGCATCTCGACGACGAAGTTAAAGACCCAGTAGATTAGCGCCGCGATCGCAAACGGCACCATGCTCACCTGCGAGGCGACCAGCGCCTTGGCCGTCGAGAACATCTCACCCACGCCAATGGCAAACGCCAGCGACGTGTCCTTGACCAGCGTGATGATCTCGTTGCCCATCGCCGGCAGAATACGCTTGGCGACCTGCGGCATCACGATATACAGAAACGTCTGCATGCGCGAATAGCCCAGCACCTCGGCTGCCTCGTATTGACCGCGCGGAATGGACTGCAGGCCCGAGCGATAGATCTCGGCAAAGTAACCGGCGTAGTTGATGATGAACGCTACGACGCACGCCGTCCACTTGGAATCGGGCGTGAGCGAAATGCCAAACACGTAGTACGGGGCAAAGTAGATGGCAAACATCTGCAGCATGAGCGGCGTGCCGCGCATGACCGAGATATAGATGCGCGCAATCCAGCGAAGCGGCGCGATTTTGCTCATGCGCATAAACGCCACGGGGATTCCCAGCGGAATCGACCCCAGCAGCGTCAGCACAAACAACTGCAAACTGACCAAGAATCCCTGGCCAAGCATCTGCATCATGACCTGAATAGACATTACTTGAGCACCCAATTATCGAAAGATAGACCATAGCTTGAATACTTGTCGCAGAGATCCTTAACCGTACCGTCATCGTAGAGTGCCTTGAGCGACTCGGTCACGGCGTCGGCCGACTTGGTGTCGCCCTTCTTAAAGCCGACGGCGTAGTGCTCGCTGGACAGCGGCTCATCAAGCTGCGTATAAGCATCGGGCTTGGCGGCAAGCTGATACTGGGCAATCGAAAGGTCGCAAGCCACGGCATCGACCGCGCCGCTCTCGAGCTGCATAAACGCCGTGTTGTACTCACCGATGGTGTCGAGCGTGGCAAACGTCGCCGCCAGATCCTTCTGGTCACCCTCAAGCACATCCTGCGTAGCGGAATCGGTCTGGGTAATCACGGTCTTGCCGGCAAGATCGTCCCAGCTCTTGATGCCTGCATCCTTCTTTACCACCAGCACCTGCTCGTTGAGCATGTACGGCTCGGAGAACGTGTAGTCGTCCTCGCGGCCCTCCATGGTAAAGCCGTTCCAGATACAGTTGATGGCGCCCGAGTTGAGCAGCGTATCCTTGGCATCCCAGTCGATGGCCTCGTATTTGACCTCCCAGCCCTGCTTATCGGCAACAGCCTTGGCCAGATCGAGATCAAAGCCGGTGTACTCGCCATCGTCGCCCACAAAGCCGTACGGAGGATAGGACTTATCAAAGCCCACCACGAGCTTCTTGGACTCCGCAGCGCCCTTCACATCCTTGGCCGCGGCAGAGCCAGCAGCGGAGCCCTTGCCGGCACCACCGCCGCAACCGACAAGACCAAGGCCAAGCACCGTAGCGAGCGAGCCGGCTAGACCAACAAACTGACGACGAGACATATCGGTGTTCATGGTATCCCCCCTTGATGGCACTTTAGTTAAGTAAAGTGAGTCGTGTAACGTCCAGAATCATACACTCTGCCTTGATAAAGTACAAGGGAGAGGTTGCCCGGCGTGGGCGGGGAGCGGCGCGTAATTAAGTTTCCTGCTCTACAGTCCTGCGCAAGACGGAAAGCACGCATGGAGCACTAGGTTGGAGCACCCGGCTGAGTGGCGCCCGGCGCCGCGCAGC
>CATZTY010000007.1 GCA_958424475.1 uncultured Collinsella sp. | reverse complement strand
GCGAAGAGTGGGGCACGTTCGACGTGCTCGTCTCCAACCCACCTTACATCCCGACCGGCGTCATGCGCTCGCTGCCGCACGAGGTCAAGGACTTTGAGCCCGACCTGGCGCTCGAGGGCGGCGCCGACGGCCTCGATATCTTCCGCCGCCTGCTCAATGCGGCGCCTTACATGCTGCGCGCCGGCGGCCTGTTTGCCTGCGAGCTCTACGAGGGTGCCCTCGATGCCGCGGCCGAGCTCTGTCGCCAGGCAGGCCTTTCGGACGTGCGTATCGTCCACGACCTCACCGATCGCCCCCGCATCGTCCGAGCCATCGTCACTCAGCCCAAACAGCGCCAGTAATATTCATTAACTGGTTAGCAAAAATTATAAAATAGTTTATAATTAGGACGGCTGAAAGAGGTCGGCCCATGCAACCTCCTACCTTTCGGGAAATCATTGCCCTACTCAAGCACGATGGATTCGTGAAGGTCGCGCAAGTCGGTAGTCATGCTAAGTATGTTTCTGGTGACCGTGTTGTCACCGTGAACGGCTCTGGTGGTGATCGACCAAAGAAGGGCACGTGGGCAAGTATTCGTCGCCAAGCTGGATGGTAGTTGGAGGCAAAATGAGGCAGCGATTTACCTATGACTGCGTTCTCATAAAAGAAGACGACGGTTACTGCGCCAGCTTCCCGCAGATTCCCGGCGCCTTTGCCGATGGCGATACGCGCGAAGAAGCGATTGCCCATGCCACCGAGGCGCTGATGGCGTTTTTGGCCGACGACCTCAACAACGGTTTGACTCCGGCAGGGTACGAACACTCGGCCGAGGTCGTGGCCCTTTCAGTCGAAATCGACCACGAGGACGCTCGGGAAGCGGCGTGCCGAACATTTAAAGACGCAGCGCTGGACCTCAAAGTCTCCGCTCCGCGGATTACCGCTCTGGTCAAAGCCGGAAAGCTCGATGTTGAACTCGTCGACGGCCGTCGGATGATAACGATAGACAGCATCGAGCGCTACGCCGCCCAAAAACGCCACGCCGGCAGGCCAAAGAAGTTCGTCGCAGTCCAATAACCCCCTCACTTTCACCGACTACTAGAGCCGCTCACCAAACCAACATGCGCTCTGGGCAAATAGGTTGAACGTTTCGTGCGAGAATGCCCCACAGTAAACAAACTTGCACCAGAGCGTAAGGGGCTGGCATACACATGCAGACGGTCTACCGGGTATACGAGGGAGCGCGCGAGCCGCATCGGCTCGCCGTCGAGCGTACGGCCGAGGTGCTCGGCTGTGGCGGCCTGGCGCTGATCCCGACCGAGACGGTCTACGGTGTCGCCGTGGCAGTCAACGCCTTCTCGGACGCCGTGCCCCAAGATACAGGCGAATTCTCATCGTGGCCGCGCGATCCGCATGCCACCGTTAACGGCGCCGCGGTCCCTGCGCTTGGTACTGGCTACCGCCGCATCTTTACTCTCAAGCAGCGCAAGCTCACCCAAACGGTCGCCTGGCTGGTCGATGGCGTCGAAGCACTCGACCGCTATGGCGTGGATATCCCGGAAGATGCCCGCGTACTTGCGCGACGACGCTGGCCGGGAGCCCTGACTATCGTGGTCAAGGCGGCTCCCTGCGTGCCGACCTTTATGCGTGCTGCCGACGACACCGTGGCCCTGCGCGCTTCGGCCTCTCCCGTGGTCCAAGCGCTCATCCGCGCCTGCGGCAGTCCCCTTGCCTGCACGAGCGCCAACACACACGGCGCGCCCTCGCCGGCAAGCTTTGCCGCCGTCGAAGGTCGCATCCTGGAGGGGGTCGATGTTGCCGTCGACGCCGGCGAGACCCCGTGTCGCGACGCCTCGACCATCGTGTCGTTCCAGCACGGCGGGCTCCAGATCCTGCGCCAAGGCGCACTTCCCGCATCAGAGATCGAACGGGTCCTGTCCGACCCGATGCAATAGAAAGGTGTAAGCGATGTCGTTGAATCTGGGCAGCCTGGGCATGGAAGATGCCTCGTTTAACTTTGGCGGTTCCTACATCATGGCGCTCGACTGCGGCACCACCTCGGTACTTGCGACCATCGTCGACGAGTACGGCTGCATCGTCGCGCAGGCACGTCGTAGCGTCAAAACCAGCTTCCCGCGTCCCGGTTGGATAGAGCAAGACCCCATGGAGGTGCTTGCCAGCCAGATCGGCGTGATGATGGAGGTCCAGTTTAAGAGCGGCATCCATTCTGACCGCATCGCCGCCATCGGTATCTCCAACCAGCGCGAGACCACGGTGGTGTGGGACCGCATAAGCGGCCAACCCATCTATAACGCCATCGTGTGGCAATGCCGTCGCACCGCACCTCTGATCGACGAGCTGGTCGAGCGGGGCGCAGAAGAGCTGGTGCGCTCCCGCACGGGACTCACACTCGATCCGTATTTCTCGGCTTCCAAGGTGCAGTGGATCCTCGACAACGTCGACGGTGCGCGTGAGAGCGCGGCAGCGGGCGACCTCATGTTCGGCACCATCGACACCTGGCTCATCTACAACCTCACCGGCAGTCAGGTCTTTGCCACCGACTACACCAATGCCAGCCGCACGGCGCTCTTTAATATCCATACGCTCGATTGGGACGACGACCTGCTGGCGCTCTTTGACGTTCCACGTTCCATGATGCCCGAGGTTCGTTGGAGCTCGGGCGACTACGGCCGCGTCGCGAGCGACATCATGACCAACATGCCGCCCATCATGGGCGTGGCGGGCGATCAGCAGGCGTCGCTGTTCGGCCACTGCTGCTTCCATCCCGGCCAGACCAAAAACACCTATGGCACGGGTTGCTTTATGCTCATGAACACCGGCGACGAGGTCGTCGAATCCAAGAACGGTCTGGTCTCCACGATCGGTATCGCCGCGGACGGCAAGATCAGCTATGCGCTCGAGGGTTCTATCTTTGCCGCCGGTTCCACCATGAACTGGCTGCGCAACAACATGGGCATCATCTCGAGTGTGAGCGAGTCCGCGCAACTCGCCGCTTCGATCAACGACAACGAGGGCTGCTACTTCGTCCCCGCCTTCGCTGGCCTGGGCGCTCCCTGGTGGGACCCGCGTGCCCGCGGTATCGTGTGCGGACTGACCGGTGCCTCGAGTCGCGCGACCATTGTGCGTGCGGCCTGCGAGTCCATGGCCTACCAGAGTTATGACGTGCTGCGCGCCATGGAGCAGGACGTGGGACTTTCGATTGAGCGCCTGTCCGTCGATGGCGGCGCCTCGCGCAACGAGTTCATCATGCAATTCCAGGCCGACCTGCTGGATATCCCCGTGCTGCAATGCGAGACGGTGGAGACCACGGCAATCGGTGCCGCGTACTTGGCGGGTCTTGCCGTCGGCTATTGGGAAGACCTGGAGGAGCTGGAGCAAAATGCCCAGATCGTTAGGACCTTCCTTCCCCATATGTCCGCCGAGCGTCGCGAGCAAAACCTTGCGGGCTGGCGTGATGCAGTCAAGCGCTCGCTCAGTACCGCACAGTAGGGCTGCGATGGGCTGCTCGATACAACAAACCGCTAAACTTATGCATGGCGTGCGGCGGCAACATTGCTGCGCGCCTTGTCAGCAAGGCCGTTTTGCGGCCGCAACGAAAGGGGCAATCAACCCATGGCCGTCACCTACGATGCGTCCCGTGTGACGCTTGTCGATCATCCGCTCGTCCAGCACAAGCTGTCGATCCTGCGCGACAAAAACACCGGCACCAACCAGTTCCGTCAGCTCGTGCGCGAACTCGCGCTTTTTGACGGCTACGAGGCCATGCGCGACCTGCCTATGGAAGACGTCGAGGTCGAGACCCCCATCACTACCGCCACGTTCAAACAGCTTGCCGGCAAGAAACTCGCCATCGTGCCCATCCTGCGTGCGGGCCTTGGCATGGTCGACGGCATCCTCGAACTGGTGCCCTCCGCTCGCGTGGGCCACATCGGCATGGAGCGCGACGAGGTCACCCACGAGCCGCACGAGTATTACTGCAAGATGCCCAAGGATATCGACCAGCGCATCTGCCTGGTCGTCGACCCCATGCTTGCCACGGGCGGTTCGGCCGAGATGGCCATCAGCTACCTGCGCGAGCGCGGTGTCAAGGACATCCGCATGCTGTGCATCGTCGCGGCCCCCGAGGGCCTCAAGTCGCTGACTGAGAAGGACCCTGATGTGCATATCTATACCTGCGCTATCGACGACCATCTCAACGAGGCTGCCTACATCGTTCCTGGCCTGGGCGACGCCGGCGATCGCATCTACGGCACGCTCTAGTCGCTGGGCTAAGACGGCCGCGGCTGCAAATAGGAAGAAATGGTGCGCGCGGGCAAGTAGAAGACGCCTGTGCGCACCTTTAGTTAATGGACGTTTTGCCCTGCAGGGTTCGAGAAAAAACGTATTACCGTACCTGCGGCATAAAGAAGGTCTTAAGAAAACGAACAGGTGCGTATTAACCGATGCTTTTTCGGTTGTACTTTAGCGATTGGCTCGTACAATAGTCACCAATGTTTGGCGGGAACTGTTCTGTGAGGCGTTAAAAAAGGAAAGTGAGGACGCCAATGTTTCAGATAGCCGATCTGCTCGCTATCGTTGCAGGCGCCATCGCGGGCGCGGTCGCCTTTCTTCCCTTTGTCTTTACGCTCAAGCCGGTTCTTGACGATAAGCAGAATGCGGACATGCTCAAGGGTATGGTGAGTCTGGCGGTCTCGGCAATCGCCCTGCTCGTCTTTACCTTGGTTGTGTTTGTGTTGTTCGGAGAGGCATTTCGCATGTTCCTCCTGGGCGAGGCGATCGGCTTCGTGGCCTTTATGGCCGCCTGCGCGGTTCGCGTCGCCAAGGCGCTGCGAGATCCTCATGAGGTCGAAAGGTAAGTCGTGGAAATTTTTGAAAAGCTGCCTGATGAGATTAATCATCTGGTCAGCGAGTTCAGCTCCACCCCTGTCGTGGGCGATCTGAGATGCGGCATCACGCAGTACTCGTTTTGGCTGATCGTCTCCACGATCGTGCTCCTGATCGTCCTGGCCGTGTTCAAGAAGAAGCAGACCCTGGTTCCCAAGGGCTTCTTCGTCAACGGTTTCGAGTACATCATCGAGTACGTCGAGAACGATATCGGCAAGGGCGTCGTGGGTGAGAACTGGAAGAAGCACTTCCCGTTCCTGTGCTCGCTTTTCCTGTTCATCCTGATCAACAACATGATCGGCCTGATCCCGGGAATGAAGCCCGGCACCGGCGCAATCGGCTCCACCGCCGCGCTCGCCATCTTCGCCTTCGTGTACTTCATCTACTACGGATGCAAGGCTCACGGCGTGATCGGCTACATCAAGAGCCTCGCCCCGCAGGGCGTGAGCTTCCCGATGAACGTGCTCGTGTGGGTCGTCGAGCTCTTCTCGACCTTCCTGCGCCTCATCACGCTCGCCGTCCGTCTGTTCTGCAACATGTTCGCAGGACACGTGGTCATGGGCTCGTTCGCCATCATGGCGAGCATGTTCATGCAGCCGCTGCTTCAGCAGGTTTCCGCGGCCCACGCCGTCGGCGCCCTGCCTTCGCTGGCCTGGCTTGCCATCCTCATCCTGATCTATGCGATCGAGCTTGTGGTCGGCGCCATCCAGGCTTACGTCTTCACGGTCCTTACCGCCGTGTATGTCTCCGAGGCAGAGGAGGTCGCGGAGGAGGAGTAGTCTTCCGTTCGCGCCTTAAAGGTAAGGCAATTCGTTAAACCGCCGGTGCCCGTACCCATGGAGCCCGGCAGTTATAAAAAGGTTATCCTGCGTGAAATAAGACACGCACGACAAAGGAGGAATCGTGGGAGTTATCGGTTACGGTCTCGGTGTTATCGGCGCTGGTCTTGCTATCGGCCTGTCTGCTCTGGGTGCTACGGGTGCTATGGCCCGTCAGCCTGAGGTCCAGGGCCGCGTGTTCACCGTCTTCATCATGGGCTCCGCCTTCGGCGAGGCTCTGGCTCTGATCGGCTTCGTTGTCGCGCTGATCGTTAAATAGCACGGAGCGTCAAGTATGAATCTTTCATCCCAGAAGAGCGCGATCGCACTCTCCGCGTCCGCGGCCGCGCTGCTCATGCCGGTTTCCGCGTTCGCTGAGGACGGCGCTGCCGGTGCGGACATCCTCATCCCTAAGATGGCGGAGTTCATCCCGGCGCTTATCGCCTTCCTGATTATCTGGATCGTGCTGGCCAAGGTCGCCCTGCCGGGCATCATGAAAACCATGGAGGAGCGCGGCAAGAAGATCGAGGAGAGCCTCGACGAGGCCGAGAAGACCAAGCAGGAGGCTATCGCCAAGCGTGCTGAGTCCGACTCGATCGTCACCGACGCCCGTCGTCAGGCTGCCGACATTGTTCTCGAGGCCCGTAAGGACGCCGAGTCCGAGCGCGCCCGTATCATCGAGGCTGCCCACAAGGAGGCCGAGGAGATCATCGCCAAGGCCCATACGACCGTCGAGGACGAGCGCAAGTCCATCTACGCCGGTGCCGCGAGCTCCATCGCCGACCTGTCCGTTGCCGTCGCCACCAAGATCGTGGGCGAGGCACTTGAGGACGAGGCCGAGCAGAAAAAGCTCATCGAGCACTACATTCAGGAAGCAGGTAGCCTGAATGCCGACTAGCCGCTATCAGGACAAGGTGCTCGAGACCTACGCGCGCTCCCTTTTGGAAGCCGCCAAGGCCGAGAACCATGTGTTCGAGGACCTCGAGATGATCGAGCGTCTGGCTAGCGCCAGCCCCGAGATCATCGCCGTGCTCGACACCATGTCCAAGCGCGACCAGCTCGACCTTCTTCCCAAGGTGGCAGCTGCCTTTAAGTATGTTGCCGAGGAAGACGAGGATGTAGTGGGCGTGACCGTCACCACGGCGATCCCGCTCGACGACGAGCTGCGTCAAACCATCACTAAGAAATGCGAGCAGGACTTCGGCCGCAAGGTATTCCTTATCGAGCAGGTCGACCCGTCTATCGTGGGCGGCCTGGTGCTCGAGGCCCGCGGCGAGCGTCGTGACATTTCCGTCAAGACGCAGCTGCGCATCGCGCAGGAGACCCTCGCAAACTCTGCTAATTCGTACGGAGGTGAAGCCTAATGTCCGAAACCCTCAATGCCCAGGATATCGCCAAGAAACTGCAGGAGCAGCTCACGAGCCTCTCAGCGACGGTCGATACGCATGAGGTTTCAACGGTCGACGAGGTAGGCGACGGCATCGCGCGCGTCTCCGGCCTCAAGAGCGCCATGGCAGGCGAGCTTCTGGAGTTCAAGAGCTCCGATACCGGTGAGACCGTCTTCGGCCTTGCCCAGAACCTTGACCGTGACGAGGTCGGCGCCGTTCTGTTCGGTGCCGTCGACTCCATCAAGGAAGGCGACGAGTGCCGCACCACTGGCCGCATTATGGATATCCCCGTGAGCCGCGCCATGCTCGGCCGCGTCGTCAATCCGCTCGGCCAGCCCATCGACGGCCTGGGCGACATCGTCGCCACGCACCGTCGTCCCATTGAGTTCAAGGCCCCCGGCGTCATCGACCGTACCCCGGTGTGCGAGCCGGTTCAGACCGGCCTGTTGGCCATCGACTCCATGGTGCCTATTGGTCGCGGTCAGCGAGAGCTCATCATCGGCGACCGTAAGACCGGTAAGACCGCCATTGCCATCGACGCTATCCTCAACCAGCGCGGCAAGGGCATGGTCTGCATCTATGTCGCCATCGGCCAGAAGGCCTCCACGGTTGCCAACATCCGCGAGACCCTCGCTCAGCACGGTGCGCTCGACTACACCATCATCGTTTCGGCCACCGCTGCCGATTCCGCCCCTATGCAGTACATCGCGCCTATGGCCGGTGCCGCTATCGGCGAGTTCTTCATGTACAACGGCGAGGACGGCAAGCCCGCCAGCGAGACCAACCCCGGCGGCCACGTGCTCGTCATCTACGACGACCTGTCCAAGCAGGCTGTGGCCTACCGTCAGATGTCGCTGACGCTGCATCGTCCGCCCGGACGCGAGGCCTATCCTGGCGACATCTTCTACCTGCACTCTCGTTTGCTCGAGCGTGCCGTCAAGATGTCCAAGAAGAACGGTTACGGCTCCATGACGGCTCTGCCGATTATCGAGACCCAGGACGGTGACGTCTCGGCCTACATTCCGACCAACGTCATTTCCATTACCGATGGTCAGATCTACCTGCAGTCCGAGCTCTTCTTCCAGGGCCAGCGCCCGGCAGTCGACGTGGGCATTTCCGTGTCCCGCGTCGGTGGCGACGCGCAGACCAAGGCTATGAAGCAGGTCGCCGGTAACCTCCGTCTGGACCTTGCTTCGTACCAGGAGCTCGCCGGCTTTACGCAGTTCGGCTCCGACCTCGACGAGGCTACTCAGAAGCAGCTGACCCATGGTGCCCGCATGACCGAGCTCCTTAAGCAGCCGCGTTACAAGCCGTTTGAGGTTGGCGAGCAGATCGTTACGCTGTTCGCTGGCAACGAGGGCTTCCTGGATGACCTGGAGATCGCCGACGTGCTGCCTTTCCGTGCTGAGCTCATCGAGTACATGGACAATGGCTTTGGCTCGCTGCTCGACAAGGTTCGCGCCAAGAAGATCGATGATGACACCAAGGCTGAGCTCTTGCGCGTCATCGGCGACTTCAAGCAGCAGTTCATGGCCAAGCACCATTCGGATGTTTCTGGATCAGAGGAGAACTAAGCCCCATGGCCAACCTTCGCGACATTAAGAAGCGAATCTCCTCGGTTACCACGACCAAGCAGATCACGCGCACGATGGAGATGGTCTCTACGGCCAAGATTCGTCGTGCCCTCGATCGCTCCAAGCAGGCCGAGCCCTATAAGGAGGCGCTGACCGACGTCATGTTGACGGTCGCCGGCGACGCCTCCTGTTCGGGCACCGATCCCATGCTGCAGAAGCATGAGAGCGTCAAGCATGGCCTGATTGTCGTTATTGCCTCGGACCGCGGCCTTGCCGGCGGTTTCAATACGACGGTGGAGCGCACGGCCGAAAAGCTCGCCGCTTCTTGGGCGAACGACGGCATCGAGTGCGAGATCATCGCGTGCGGGCGTAAGCCGGCCACGTATTTCCGTGACCGCGCAAACGTTGTCATGCACTTTGAGGGCAACTCCTCTGAGCCCGATTTCAATCAGGCCCGCATGATTTCCTCTCATATCTGCGATGCGTATCGTGCCGGTGAGCTTGACCGTGTCGAGCTTGTCTACCACCACGCCAAGAACCGCGTGGATCAGGAGCTTCGCGTCGAGCATCTGTTGCCGCTCGACCCCGAGATGATCGCTATGGCCCACGGTCCGCGTAAGAACGAGACCGACGCCCCTAAGCGCATCTCGTCCACGTTCGAGTTCGTGCCCTCTCCCGAGCATGTTCTCGGCAAGCTTGTGCCGTCTTATATCCTGACGGTCATCTACCAGGCCCTGATCGATTCGGCGGCTGCCGAGCAGGGTGCACGCCGCAAGGCCATGCACTCCGCGACGGAAAACGCCACCGCGATCATCTCGACCCTTACCCGCACGTATAGTCGCGTGCGCCAGGCTTCGATCACGACCGAGATTAACGAGATCGTCGGCGGAGCCTCAGCATTGGAGGAACAGTAATGGCTAATAACACCGTAAAGCTTGCGGTCGAGGAAGCCACCAAGAAGACGACTGCCGGTGATGGTCGCATCGTGCGAATCATCGGTCCTGTCGTCGACGTCAAGTTTGACGGTGCGGTGCCCCCGATCTACAACGCGCTCACGGTCGAGGCCGAGACCCCGATCGGTCATCTGAGCACGATCCTCGAGGTCGAGAGCCAGCTTCCGGGCGGCGTCGTCCGCACGGTCGCCATGTCCTCGACCGACGGCCTGCAGCGCGGCCTCATCGCCACCGATACCGGTGAGCCCATGAAGATGCCCGTTGGCCCCAAGACGCTCGGCCGTATTTGGAACGTCATGGGCAAGCCCGTCGACGGCAAGCCCATGCCCGAGGTGGAGGAGTTCTACCCCATCCACCATGCAGCGCCCCGTTTCGACGAGCTCACCACCAAGACCGAGATCTTCGAGACCGGCATCAAGGCCGTCGACCTGCTCGAGCCCTACATCCGTGGCGGCAAGACAGGCCTGTTCGGCGGCGCCGGCGTCGGCAAGACCGTTCTGATTCAGGAGCTCATCAACAACCTCGCCCAGGAGCACGGCGGCACCTCGGTGTTCACCGGCGTCGGCGAGCGTACCCGCGAGGGCACCGACCTGTTCCTCGAGATGAGCGAGTCTGGCGTTATCGACAAGACCTGCTTGGTCTATGGTCAGATGAACGAGCCGCCCGGAGCGCGTCTGCGCATCGGTCTGGCCGGCCTTACCACCGCTGAGTATTTCCGTGATCGTGGCCAGGACGTTCTGCTGTTCATCGACAACATCTTCCGCTTCTCCCAGGCAGGTTCCGAGGTTTCCGCACTGCTGGGCCGTATGCCGTCCGCCGTTGGTTACCAGCCCACGCTGGCAACCGAGATGGGCGACCTCCAGGAGCGCATTACCTCGACCAAGACGGGCTCCATTACCTCCGTCCAGGCTGTCTACGTCCCCGCCGACGACCTGACCGACCCGGCGCCTGCCACGACGTTTACGCACCTCGATGCCACCACGGTTCTTTCGCGTAGCATTTCGTCGCTCGGCCTTTTCCCGGCTATTGACCCGCTCGCGTCTTCCTCCGACGCTCTCGATCCCTCGATCGTTGGCGAGGAGCACTACCGTGTCGCCGTCAAGGTCCAGGAGCTCCTGCAGGAGTACTCCGATCTCCAGGACATCATCGCCATTCTGGGTATGGACGAGCTGTCCGAGGAGCAGCGCCTTACGGTCAACCGCGCTCGTAAGATTCAGCAGTTCCTCTCGCAGTCCTTCCACGTCGCCGAGAAGTTCACCGGCAACCCCGGTGTCTACGTCCGCGTCGAGGATACCGTCCGCTCTTTTGCCGAGATTGTCGACGGCAAGGCCGATGACCTGCCCGAGCAGGCTTTCCGCTATGCTTCCACGATTGAGGACGTGCGCGAGCGCGCCCGCAAGATGGGGGAGAAGTAGGTTATGCGTATCCGCATCGTGTGCCCCGTGAGCTGCGCCTATGAGGGCGACGCTGCGTTTGTGTCGATTCCGTCCACGGATGGCGAGTTTGGCGTCCTGCCTGCTCACTCCAGCGAGATCTGCACGATCGACCGCGGTTACGTTCGCGTTTCCGATAAGGCCATGGGCACTGTCGACCACACGTTTGCCGTGGCCGGCGGCTATGCCCAGGTTGCGGACGATGTCGTGACCGTTCTCGCCGAGCGCGCTTGCGATTTGGCGACCGTCGATGCCGACAAGCTTAAAGCTGATATTCAAGGTTTTGAAGAGAAGCTGGGTAATTTGTCGGAGGATGATGCACGCCGCGCCTACCTCTATAATGAAATCGCATGGTGTAAGCTCAAGCTTGCCCAATAGTCAAACGATTTAGCGTTCGACCATTTGCGAACACATCATGCCCGGGATGGCCCAGCCACCCCGGGCATGCTTTTTGAAAGGGTAGACCTTGGATATTATCCGCGTTGAGGGTGGCCACGCCATCGGAGGCTCCGTGCCCGTTTCGGGCGCCAAGAACTCCGCGCTCAAACTCATGGCGGCAACGCTTCTGGCGCCGGGCAAGACGACGCTGCAGAACGTGCCCGATATTTCCGATGTCCACGTGATGGGCAAGGTGCTCAAGGGCATGGGCGCTACGATCGATGTTCTCGACGAGCACACGCTCGAGATTGATACCTCTCAGGTCGATTCTTGGGAGGCCCCCTACGAGCTCGTTGCCAAGATGCGTGCTTCCACCGCCGTCATGGGACCCCTGCTGGGTCGCTTCCATCGCGCCAAAATTGCCATGCCGGGCGGCTGCAACCTGGGTGCTCGCAAGATCGATATGCACATTCTTGGTCTTGAGGCCCTGGGCGTTGAGTTCGATACCGCCCACGGTTACATCAACGCTAATGCGCCCCAAGGTCTGCGCGGTACCACCGTCACGCTCGAGTTCGCCAGCGTCGGTGCGACCGAGAACCTCATCATGGCCTCTGTGCGCGCACAGGGCACCACGGTTATCGACAATGCCGCCCGCGAGCCCGAGATCGTCGATCTCGCCAACATGCTCAACGAGATGGGCGCTAAGATTGTCGGCGCCGGTACGCCTGTCGTGACCATCGAGGGCGTGGAAGAGCTGCATCCCGTTACCCATCGCGTAGTGGGCGACCGCATCGAGGCCGGTACCTTTATCGTCGCCGGTGCGCTGATGGCCGACGATCGCGGTGTCGATGTCACGGGCTTTTGCCCCATTCACTTGGGCATGGTGCTCAAGAAGATGGAGCTCATGGGTATCGACTGCGAGCGCGTCGAGGATGGCGTCCATGTGAACCGTGCCGAGCGTATCAAGCCGGTCGACATCCAGACGCTTCCGTTCCCCGGCTTCCCGACGGACATGCAGGCGCAGATTATGGTGCTCTCCGCCCTTGCCGACGGCAGTTCCGTTATTACCGAGAACATCTTCGAGAATCGCTTTATGTTTGCCTCTGAGCTGGTGCGCATGGGTGCCGACATTCGTATCGAGAGCCATCATGCCATGATTCATGGCGTTAAGGGCTTCTCGGGTGCACAGGTTACCTCGCCCGATCTGCGTGGCGGAGCGGCCCTCGTCGTAGCGGGCTTGATCGCCGACGGGACGACCGAGGTTTCGGCCATCCATCACATCAAGCGCGGCTACGAGCAGTTTGTCGAAAAGCTGCAGGCGCTCGGCGCGCATGTCGAGCATGCTTCCGTCCCCGATCCCGTCATCTACTAATACAGGTTGCCTATGTTTAATAAAAAGCCCCTCGCGGATACCACCGCCCGAAGACCCTCAACTGGTGCGCAGGCCAAGATCTACAGTCGCGATAACGTGGCTCGCTATTCCGAGCGCGCTCGTCAACGTCGTCGTAGCCACACGATTCGTCACGTCGCGCTCATTGTCGTGCTTGGTGTGCTGCTGAGTGCCACTACCGCTGCCGGCCTGTGGTTTGCCACCATTATGGGCAAGCTCGGCGATTCTAATGTCATTACCGATAATCTGCGTCGGGTTCTGGTTGACACCGATGAGGCAAAGGATCCGTTCTACGTGCTGCTTCTTGGCACCGACGGCCGTCCGGGCGAGGATACGTACCGTGCCGACTCGATTATCCTGGCACGCATCGACCCCACGCAAAAGCAGGCGACGCTCATTTCCGTTCCGCGCGACACCAAGGTCGAGTACAAGGGCGAGACCATGAAGATCAACGCCTGCCATACCGTTGGCGGCGCCGAGGCCATGGTCGAGGCGGTCAACGAGCTGTGCGGTGTTCAGATTTCCCACTATGCCGAGGTCAGCTTCGACGGTATGCAGGCGCTGATTGATTCGGTTGGCGGTATCGACATTAACGCAACCGATGATGTTGACGACCCCGAGCACCTGGATATTAAGATTACCGCTGGTCAGCAGCATATGGACGGCGCCACCGCCCTTACCTATGCCCGCTGCCGCTACATCTATGCCGACGGCGATTACACGCGCATGCGCCATCAGCGTCAGGTGCTTGGCGCCCTTGCCAACCAGATTCTCAACAACTTCGATGCCACGAAGATTTTTGGCCTGGTTAATTCGCTGTCCGATATGCTCGTAACCGATATGAGCGTTCAGGATATCGTGGCTACGGTCAACGCCATGCGCGGTATGGATGTCGACGGTATCTACTCGGCCAACCTGCCCTCGTACGCCGACGACAGCACCATGATCGACGGTGTGAGCTACGTCTTTGTCTACGAGGACGAGCTCAAGGAAATGATGGAGCGCGTCGATGCCGGCAAGGATCCCAAGGGTCCCAACACCATGGGTCTTTCCGACGGTTCCAGCTCTACGATTGGCGACCTGAACAACAACACGTCTGACGACTACGCAAACGGTACCGCAACCTCATCGGTCAGCTCTGACGATCCCGATGACTCAAGCGATTCGAGCGATTCGGACTACTACGAAGAGCCGACCGGCGACGGCAACGGCTACGAGGCCAACTACTAAGTTACGGCGTTTTACCAAACGCCGTAACGGCTCGACGCTGCGCGCCGTCCAAGGCGACAATTTGTCATTCAAAAGACAGGGCATGACCAGAAGGTCAATGCCCTGCCTTTTTCATGCCAACTTGTTCGCCTTGGACGTCGCTCGCTGACGTTGGTTCAACCTGCGGTGCTGACTACTCCCCTTGTAGTCATTGGGGACGTTCTTAAATGACTAGTCGAAAGGGACACTCTTGCTGTAGTCATTGGGGACGTTCTTGTTT
>CATZTY010000006.1 GCA_958424475.1 uncultured Collinsella sp. | reverse complement strand
CCATCCTGCGTATCCTGCCGCTCCCCGGCGCGCTCAAGGTTCTGCTGTGGATTGTCGCGATCCTCGCTTCCCTCGTTGCACTTGCCAACGCGGCAAACATCATCTCTAACCGCCACGTTCTTCCCTATACGTCCGGCGCGGTGTGCAACAAGTCTTCTGTCGCCGCTATGCTCGGCGTTATGGACAACGTTGCTCCCTTCCAGGGCGAAAACGAGTTTCCCGACGATGTTCCGTTCGATACCTATTTTGGGGAGCAAAAGCGTCGTGCCGAGGAAATGGCGCGTGCAGCGGCGGAGTATGCCGCGGCCCAGCAGCAAAACGACTACGGCAACACCATCGAGTATGAAGAGCCTACCTGCGCCGAGGACGAGTTCGGTCAGCCGATTGCTCCCGACGCTCAAACCGAGCCCGAACAGGGCGAGGCTTTCGACGAGCAGATCGAGGGCTTTGAGGGCGCGTCTGCCGACGAGACGCTGATTGGCGCCATCGTGCCCGAGGATCAGAACCAGGCTGCCCAGGCCGAAGAGTTCAATGATGGGGTTCCCGCTGCCGAGCCGGCGGAGGAGCCTGCCGAGCCCGAGCCCAAGCTCTATCGCAACGCCGCCGGCAACATCCGCTTTGGTTCGGATGCCATCCGTGCGCTCGGAATGCTTCCCGAGTCCTGCACGCTCGATTACGAGGAGGGCGAGGAGCCGACGTTTGAGCCCGAGCCTGCCCCCGTTGTCACCGTGGATGATGAGTCTGCCGCGGTTACCGCTGCCGTTGCCGAGCCCGAGGCGGTCTCCGCGATCGATCCCGCGGCAGGACTGGACATTTTGGCTCCCGCCGCGCCCGCGCAAGACGTTGCGGACGAGTCTGACGACGATTACGTTGAACAGCCGAGGCGCGTGTCTTACGAGAGCGATACTGATTTCTCGGCCGAGATTCCCGCGGCAACGCCCCATGCCGATATTGCATCCGCGTTCTCTTCGATTGGCGCCAGCGCTTCCAACTTCTTTAAGGGCGCGCTTGCAAAGGGCAAGAAATTTGTCGACGATTTCGAGGAGAAGCGCGCTGCCGCACGCGAGGCTGCCGAGCAGGAGGCTATCGCTCAGCAGCAGGCAGCCGAGGCGGTACGTGAGCTCGCGGCGCAAGAGTTCGAGCAGAACGAGGCTATGCAGTCCGCGCCCGTCGACGCCGCCGAAGCTACAACGTCCTTTGAGTCCCAGCAACCGACGTCCGCGGATGTTGTTGAGGCAACAACGTCTTTCGAGGCTCAGCAGCACGTCGATAGCACCATGTCGTTTGATGCCGCGAAGTTCGATTCCACGATTACGTTTGAAAAGCAAGGCACCGCGATTGCCGAGCCCCTTCCTGTTTCCGATGAACAGGGCGACGCGGTGGACGATGACGAGCCTATTGATGCTGCCGAAATTCAGGATGCGACCGAGGACGAGCCCGTCGAGGCCAACTCTGACGAAGAACAATACGCGGCAGCCGAGCAAGATGAGTCGACCGAGGCCGAGCAGGAGGAAGTGCCTGCGGTTTCCGAGGCTCCCGAGACAGATGAGTCGAGGCCTTACTCCACGCAGATTTTCACCATGCCGACTCCGAGTGGTTCCGGTGCCACGGTTGCCAATGTCGCTCCCACCCAGGACGAAACGGTCGATTCCCTTATGGCCCAGATTTCCTCCCAGGCATCACCGCGTCCGCAGATGAATGTTCCCGATCCGGCGTCGGCTCCGTCGCCTGCGCCTTCCTCGTCTCCGCTGGCTTCGGTCCCCGATCCGTCGCTGCCGTCGATGAAGCAGGCAAACGTTGCGTCTCGCACGTCGCTGTTCGACCTTCCCGACCCCTCCGCACAGGTCAACGACCCCTTTGCTACTGCCCAGGGTCCCGAACCCACATCGGCACCCGTTGCGCCTCCTATGCCCGTTGCGTCGGGCGCGCAGCCGATCGAGACCATTTCGGCTCCCGCCCCGGCGGCACCCAAGTCTCGTAAGCGCGGCCTGGGCGGCCTGTTCGGTCGTAAAAAGAAAAATGAGCAGGACAGCATGAGTGACTGGCTGGGCGTCGAAGACGATTACGATGCCAAGAAGTCCGGTCGCGGTATCGGTTCGTGGGATAACTTCGAGGACGATAACGATGGCTGGAAGGGTGGCGCTACGTCTTCCGATGGTGCTTCTTCCGAAGATATGCTCTCGGCTGTCGCCTCTATGGGCGATGATGAGCTGCTCGGTCACGATATCTGGTTTGTGGCAACGGGCGCCTCGGATTGTGATGGCGCCGGTATGAAGGCCTTCTTGGCTTCGCATCGCGATAAGCTCCGCGGCGTATTCTTTATCAATCTTGAATCCGTCGGCGCCGGTAGGCTTTCGGTGGTGACGGTCGAGGGCGAACAGCAGCTGCTCAAGGGCGATCGCCGCATCATGAACCTGGTCAGCAAGGTGTGCAAGTCGTTCCATGTCGATTGTGGCGCGCTCGAGATGCCCTATGCCAAGACCGATGCCTATGCCGCGCTCGAGGCGAGCCGCCGAGCCCTCACCATCGCCGGCGTGGACGGCACGCGTCTGGCTTGCGCTCGTACCGAGGACGACCTGCCCCACAATGTCAACCCGACGAACATTGCCACGGTATCCGAGGTCGTGACCGAGGTTATCCGCCGTTCGTAGACGGAGCTCTAAGGAGTCAACGTGTTTTCGTATATTAAGCGCCATTGGCCTGTCTACGTGATTTTGACCTTGATTGCCATTGCGTTAGGATTTGGGGCTGCCTACATCGTGGGTGCAAAGGGCTCGACCCCCGCCTCCGCAATCAGCGAAGAGGTGGAGCAAGAACAGAGTACGGGTGCCGATGGGATTCCTGAGTCCGAGCAGGCAATCGTTGATGGTGGATCTTCGTCTGCAGAGTAGATACGGCGATTTACATGATTGAAAGCGGGCGAGCCAGGGGACTGGCTCGCCCGCTTTTTCATCGCGCTAGCGCTTCTTTGGGATCGACCTAAGGCGAGCGAACCATAGGGCTGCGGCACCCGAGGTCAGGAGCGCGGTGATGCAAGCGGCGATGGGAACTGATCCTGTTGCCGGTAGGTCCTGCGGTAGGGTACAGCGTTGAATGACGCTGTCCTCGTCATGTGACTCAAGTTTATCGCCGCCACCGTTGCGGCAAAGATCGACGCGCGCGCTGTTGGTGAGTGCGGTTTGGGGCGTATAAGCCGACGTTGCCTGCATGTGTACGACTGCGCTCCGAGCGTCTGTGCCAAGGATTGCTTTGGCATCGTCAAGGTCGTCGTGCTCATCTTTGAGATCATCGCGGGTCCAAGAATCCGCATCGCTTCGAGTCGTAAAGTCGGCGGCTACCGCACCGTATTCAATTCGAATGCCCGTTACGACGGTATTGGACGCAAGGTCGAGTTCTTTCGCCTCGAGTGTGGTGGATTCCGTGGTCGAGACATCCGCCTTCCAGAGGTGCCAGCCGTCGTAATCGACGAGGCGGCAATCCTCACCCAGACTCTCCCTTACTTCGTCGGACTCAAGCCAAGGATTTTCGTGCCCATCGTCAAGTGTCGCGTTTGCCGGCTCATCGACGTCTGTCGAGTCCAATGGCGTCGTGCGATACCATACGTTGCACAGACCGTTGAGGTCGCCGATGGCGACGGGGGTTTCGATTGAGATGAATCTCGCTGTGCCGTCTTTGGCGCACTCAAGATCATCGGTAATCGTAAACTCATCAACCCAAGTAGCGGAATCGTTTCGAGCATCGATGGTATAGGAGAAAAGCCCATCACTATTGGTTTGCGTCGTGGCGCGGTTTTTACCATCGCCGTTAGCCAACAGGCCCTTCCCGATAGGTTGGACAAGTTCCTGACGCTTGTCGACCTGCCCCTTGATCTCGATGGGCGCATCCTTCATCGCGACGGATTGGACTTCTCCCGTATCCTTTATTTCAAACGTTATCTCCTCGGCAAGGTCATAGGTCCGCGGAGACATCATTTCGCGCAACGAGTAGGTGCCGGGTGCAAGATGTTCGACGCGATGCGGCTTGTCGGATGAGGTCCAGGAGTCTATTTCGGTTTTATCGGGACCATATAAGGTGAGCTGTGCGCCTTCCACTTCCTGCTCACCGCTTGCATCGACCTTGGAGATATCAACCTTGGTGTAATCGTCGGATACGTTAAGCCGTGCTTCTACGACGGGTGTTTTCTGGTCGGCATAAGCGAGGTCTACGATATGGGTTGTCCGATCGAGCAAGAAGCCTGCCGGCGCTTGAGTCTCGACAACCTCGTAGCGTGCGGTGCCAGATCCCAGCGGGAGGTTGTCCGCGCGTGCTTCTCCAGTTTCATCCGTCGTGACGGTCGCGACAGTCTCACCGTCGAGCGCGGCAATGCTACCGTCGGGGCGCACGATATCACCCGAGGCACGGATCTCAAAGACGGCGCCCGCGAGGCTGCTGCCGTCTACGGCATCGGTTTTAACGATCCTGATGTTTCCGGTCGCGGCGTGGTCATAATACGAGGCGATTGCAACGGGCGTTAGGTTCATGTCGGCGGGTATGTTTACCTCGATCTCTTCGTCGACAAGATAGGGCTCTTTGGCCGAGGTTTCGCGTACATAATAGGTGCCCGGCACGAGCGATTCGGGCAGTGTGACGGTCCCGGTCGCGTCAGTCGTAAAGGTGTCCATTACGTTATGTGCTGGATACCAGCAAGTTTGTGAGACAGGTTCATGATTGATGTCGAGGAGTTGGAAGGTGAATCCGGCTAGTGGAACAGAAGCGCCTGTTTGGGCATCGCGTTTTACAATCTGGAGATGCGTCGACAGCGCGTGGTTGTCCACGATATATTGAAGCTCGGTGCCGTCGGAAATCTGATTGGCCTCGACGGTCCATTCCCCTGCACGTTTAAAACCCTCGGGGACGGTTTCCGGAACCTCGCGAACCGTGTAGCCGGCGCGGTCGTATGGGATGGCTCCGTGGACACCGGCGGGTCGCTTGCCTGCGCCGAACCATGCTTCGGGCTGATCCTTGGTGGAGGCAAAGCCATAGATGTTTGTGGTCAGTGTGCCAACAACCTGCTGAGAGCTGTTGCTGACAACCTCAAAGACAACACCACCCGCCGGCTGCTCCAGGCCGGATTGGTCGCTATTGCCGTAATCCTTGAATTTGGAAATCTCAAGGTCAAACGCAATGGGGATATCGGAAATGCGAGATTCGATTTCGACCACGCCTGAATCGCCGAGCTGGTCGGCTCCAACGGTATAGGTCCAGCTGTCGTTGGATGGCAGGTAGCCCTCGGGGGCTTTTGATTCGTAGATGGTAAAGGTTCCTAAGGGGACATCGGCGAGGGTGGCCCGGCCGCTTTCGTCGGTCGTGAGGATTTGCGCCCATCCAGAGGTTGATTGCGACACACACGTGAACTCTGCTCCCGCGAGTGAAGATCCCACCTGGGAGCCGGCATTCGTCGCGGCATCGAGTTTTACGATACGCAGGTTGATGGTGCCGGGCTGTTCATCAATGGCGACCTGCCCACCGTCATTTCCCGTGGTAAAGGCGATGCGATCACGACGGGGGACATAGCCGGCTGGCGCCTTCGTTTCAACTAGGTAGTATGCTGTGTTGGGCAGGAGTGTTGCTTGCGCCCGACCGTTGCTGTCCATCTGGATGGTGCCGACACGCGCGTCGCTGGCGCTCTCAAAAATATCGAATGTTGCCCCGTCAAACTGATAAGTATTGTTTCCGCTGGTAATGGCAGCGTTTGCAGACTGCTTTTGGAAGGAAACAGAGACCGCCGGCAGTACATAGAGCATGTCTTGACGTTTGCTGCCGCCCGATACGGCTCCTAGATAGCGCCGCGCGCGGTGCGGAGCGGCTTCGATGCTTCCTGATTTTGCGCTGTCGTGGAGCCACCGCGCAGCCGCCACGACTTCATTGTCGGCAGTAAAGTGTCCACTCTTTGTTTTGCCCTGAGCGGTCGTGTAGGAGTAGGTGCCGTCGACATGGGTAGTGCCGTTGAGCATCCATACGGCAAGCTGGGTGGCGGCGCGGGCGCGATCGGGTGAAAGATGGTAACCGCCAAACGACGTGGCGGTAGGATATCCGTGACAAACGATTGCCGCGAACTCGTCGTCGAGCCACACCCAGCCTTGATCAAAGTTGAGCCATGGGCCGCCCGGCTTGGTGGGGCCGGGGCGCTCCTGGTTCATGCAGTAGGCAATCGAGGCGTCTTGAGCTTCATACTTGCCGATGAAGAAGGGCCCACAATCATCGCTAATAGTGCGGAAGCCGAGTTGGTCGTAGCCATCGACGGCAAATGCGGCCCCCGGTGCCAGGCAGCCGAAAAGCAGGAAGAGGAGCAGGAGCAGTGGACCTGTTGCGATTGCGCTGTGGACAGAGTGCGTGGGTGCGTTGGACATGGCTGCTCCTTATCCCTCGTGCGCCTCATGGGGAGGTTGCGACGCGTAGGATGAGGCTACCCCCGAGGTTCATGCGGGTAAGTACCGGAGCCTGACCAAAAGCTTGCCCAATTCCTGGCAAATTGAGCTCAAATACAACAATCAAGCAAAAACGCAGGTAAAAGATAAGGAGAACAGGAGGTTAAAGGTCCTCATCTCCACAATTGACGCGATTTTCAAACGAATCTCCATAGCTAAAACAAGCATCGCCACTCTTGTATCGAACAAGACAACCGCGTTATACTATCCCCCACATATGCGGGCATCGCCAAGTGGTAAGGCATCAGCTTCCCAAGCTGACACTCGCGGGTTCGAGTCCCGTTGCCCGCTCCAGTAAAAAGAACAAGCACGGCAGCGTTACGTTGCCGTGCTTTTTACTATCAAGCGCCGGGACTCGAACCCGCCAGGGTGCGAGCGTTAAGCAAACGCGAAGCGTTTGTAGCGAGCAGGCGAAGGCGCCGACAGGCGCCTGAAGCCGGTGCGGATTTGCGAAGCAAATACGCGGACGTCCCGTTGCCCGCTCCATCGAGCATGGGAGGCCTCGGGAACATCGGATTCAACCCGCTTTGCCCGTGCATGCGCGCCGACTGTGGCATGCCGCCCGCAGCCGGTGCGAATTTGCTTCGCAAATACGCGGACGTCCCCATGGCCGCTCCAATTCCAAAATGTTAGGTTAATGCCTGCTGCCCATACTCGCACCCGCGCACGGTACAATGGTTGGGTTACGACCAACGTGCCAATAACCAAAAAGGAGCCGCTATGATCGATCGCTATACCCGCCCGGAGATGGGACACATCTTCTCCCTCGAGAACAAGTACGCCATTTGGCAGGAGATCGAGGTTCTGGCCTGCGAGGCCCAGGCGGAGCTCGGCAAGATCGGTATTTCCAAAGACGAGGCCCAGTGGATCCGCGACCATGCCAACTTTGAGAAGGCGAAGGTCGATGAGATCGAGGAAGTCACGCGCCACGACGTCATTGCCTTCCTGACCAACATGAAGGAATACATCGATGCCGATATTCCCGAGGGCGACCCCAAGCCCAGCCGCTGGGTTCACTATGGCATGACCAGCTCCGATCTGGGCGACACAGCCCTGTGCTACCAGCTCACCCAGGCCTGTGACCTGATCATCGAGGACGTCAAGAAGCTCGGCGGGATTTGCAAGCGTCGCGCTTTCGAGGAACGCAATACGCTCTGTGCCGGCCGCACTCATGGCATCCACGCCGAGCCGATGACCTTCGGCATGAAGTTTGGCTCTTGGGCCTGGGAGCTCAAGCGCGATCTGGATCGTCTTGAGGATGCCCGCAAGAACGTTGCCTTTGGTGCTATCTCGGGCGCTGTCGGCACGTACAGCTCCATCGAGCCGTTTGTCGAGGAGTATGTCTGCGAGCACCTGGGCCTGGTTCACGACCCGCTGTCCACGCAGGTTATTAGCCGCGATCATCACGCCTACCTCGCCGGCGTTCTTGCCACCACCGCGGCCACCTGTGAGCGCATCGCTACCGAGGTCCGCAATCTGCAGAAGACCGATACACTCGAGGCCGAGGAACCGTTCCGTAAGGGTCAAAAGGGCAGCTCCGCCATGCCGCACAAGCGCAACCCCATCACCATGGAGAAGGTCTGCGGCCTGTCGCGCGTCGTGAAGGCCAACGCGCAGGTTGCCTTCGACAACGTCGCCCTGTGGCACGAGCGTGACATTTCGCACTCCTCTGCCGAGCGCGTCGCCCAGGCCGACAGCTTCATCGCCCTCGACCACATGTTCCAGTGCCTCATTCGCGTTATCGACGGCCTGCAGCTGTACCCTGCTCGCATGATGGCCAACCTCAATAAGACCCGCGGCCTCATCTTCTCCTCCAAGGTGCTGCTCGCCCTCGTCGACACGGGCATCACCCGCGAGGACGCGTACGCCATTGTGCAGGAGAACGCCATGGCAACCTGGCACGAGGTACAGGATTGTGTCTCCGGCCCTACCTTTAAGGAGCGTCTCGAGGCTGACCCGCGCTGCACCGTCAGCCAGGAAAAGCTCGACGAGATCTTTGATCCGTGGGACTTCCTCGCCCGTATCGACACGGTCTTTGATCGTCTGGAGCAGCTGAGCTTCGAGTAGGTTCGGGCATAACTTAGCTTTTTAGGGCGCTTTGCTGGTAATGTGTGTTGCCGGCAAAGCGCCTCGTTGCATTTAGAGAAAGACGGGGATAATAGTCGTCTTGAATAACATTCTGAGAGGGGATCGCATGATTTCGTTTGATTACAAGCCTCAGGGCGTGTGTGCTCGCAATATTCACCTTGACCTTTCCGATGACGGCAACAAGGTGATGGGCGTTGAGTTTACCGGTGGCTGCGACGGCAATCTCAAGGCAATCTCCAAGCTGGTCGAGGGCGCTCCTGCCGATCGCGTAATTGAGGTTCTCGCTGGCAATACCTGCGGTATGAAAAAGACCTCCTGCGCCGACCAGCTTACGCGCGCCATCGAGGCCGCTCGCGCCGAGATCGCCTAATGGGTATCGCCGATCACATCAAGAACGGAATATCGCGTCGCGGCTTTGTACTCGGTGGGGCTGCCGCGGGCGCTGCCACGGTGCTTGCCGGATGCTCGAAAAAAACGGGCACCAGCGATGATGCCGCCGGCGAGCCGCAGGTTATCAAGGATGATTCCAAAATCATCTCGATTACGGATGAGTACGAGGCAGTCGACATCGATCTTGAGCCGGCGGCGTCATGGACGCTGCCTCTGGGTACGCTGCTGTACTACTGCGACGGCGATTACGCCGCGGCGATGATGGCGCCCGCATCGGCACTGCACGCCAACACACTCGGTGTGCTCAACCTGGGCGATGGCTCGCTTACCACATTAATCGAGGATCCTATCGAGGGCACGGGATATGCATTCTACGATGTCCGTGCCGGCGACGGCGTATTCGCGTGGGTTGAGATGAACTTTGCCAATTCATCGTGGAAGCTCTACGCTCAAAATCTGTCGGGCGCTTCGCTCTCTGGCGATGTGGTTGAGCTCGATCGAGGTGGCAAGGACTATGATCCGCCCCTGTTTACGGCGTTCGGGTCATCAGTCATCTGGTATAAAATGCCTTCGGCAGGCGGCAATAAAACGAGTAGTGATTCGTTTTGCTATCGTCGCTCGCTTGATGAATCCAAGGCCGAGACAATTTGGAAATCGACAGGTCGCTTTGCATCGGCCCCGCGCATGAGTGACGGCATCTTGACCATCTCTCCGCGCGTCCATAACGACGAGGGCGTCTACTACGGCATAACGGCAATCGATCTGACAGACGGCAACAACACCAAACGTGCCCAGCTAGTCCTTCCCTCGTCAGTCTCGCCTTTCGAGGCCGTATATATGGGCGATACCTTCGTGTTTTCTATCGAGGCGGCCTATAGCGGCGTGGGCAGCCTGGGCAATATGGGCACGTATATCGGTAATGAGGGAGGGCCGTACCTCTTCCTGTCACGCGAGCCGCTCGCATGTGCGGCTGGCAAGAAGAATAAATACCTTGTTAAGGTACAGGCGTCGCATTTCCTGATCGACACCTCTGCCAAGACCTATGGCTCGCTGCTGTCGCCCGACCGCGCTTTGGAGTATGGCGATTATCCAGCTACGGCGGGAAAATCGGACTCATTCCTTACGTACGCCACGGTGCGCAACAGCCAGGGTATACCAGAGACGGTCACTGCACGCCTATTCTCTCTTTAAGCTTAGAGGGGTTAAAAAGGCGCCAACAGGGGAATAAACGCGTTGTAATTGTGAGTACCGCCCGCCGGATGCCGCGTCATAGCGGCATCCGGCGGGCTCAGGTGCGTTAAAATGGGCTTGTTCTTAGCTAATTGAGACAGGGGGGCCGTGTTATGGCTTCAGATGCAAAAAAGATTCTGCTGGTCGAGGATGAGAAGGCAATCCGTGACGCCGTCGCTGCCTATCTCGAGCGCGAAGGCTACTGGGTTGTGGGCGTCGGCGATGGCCAGTCCGCGATCGAGGAGTTCGAGAAGCATCAGTTCGACCTGGTCGTGCTCGACCTTATGCTCCCCAAGATCCCCGGCGAGCGCGTTTGCCGCACCATTCGCGATACCTCGGATGTCCCCATCATCATGCTGACGGCTAAGGGCGAGATCGAGGACCGTATTATCGGTCTTGAGCTCGGCGCCGACGACTATCTGATTAAGCCGTTCTCGCCGCGCGAGCTCGTCGCCCGCGTTCGCGCTCTGTTCCGCCGTGCCCATCAGGCCGACGAGCCCGCCGTCGAGGTACTCGACTTCGGCGATCTGGTCATCGATATCTCGGGCCACAAGATCTTGGTCGAGGGCAAGGAAGTCGATCTGACGGCTTCCGAGTTCAAGCTGCTCACCACGCTTGCCCGCCATCCCGGCCGTGTGTATAACCGCATGGAGCTGGTCGAGAAAGTGCTCGGGTATGACTTTGAGGGCTATGAGCGCACCATCGATAGCCACGTGAAGAATCTTCGCGCCAAGCTGGGCGATGATCCCAAGAAGCCCAAGTGGCTCTACACCGTCCATGGTGTCGGCTATCGCTTCGAGGCTCCGGCCAAGGCCGATAAGTCGGACGAGAAATAGGGAAATCACATATGACACCTGCGCGCTTTGAAATCGGACAAAAGCACAAGCAGGAGAGCGAGGCGGGTTCCAAGGCTAGTTGGAACACGCCTCGTTCCGATTCACGGCCAACGATGAGCTATCCCTCGCGCATGGCACTTGCTTTTGCTCTGACATCGCTCATGACGGTATTGGTGCTGGTGGGCGTTGTCTCTGTTGTGTGGGGCACGGTCTTTTCGGATTACACACGCTCCAATATCGTCGAAATCGCAAATTCCGCTGCCGAGAAGCTGGCAACCTCATATGAGGAAAACGGCTCTTGGACCGCGGGAGAACTGCGCACGGTCGCAACGTCGAGTTTGGTTTCCGACGATCTGGGTATGCAGGTCGTCAATAAAAAGGGCGTGATCGTCTATGACGATTCCTGGCCCTCGGCAAGCGCCACCGCCGATGTACGCGAAAACCAGGCTACGACCGACGACACGAGCGGCAAGAGGGCATCGCATAGCCCGGTCTCGTCTGCTCCAACCGACTCCGATAGCGTTGCTAACGTCGAGATTGTAACGTCTTCCGGCGAGCATGTCGGACAGGTAAAGCTGTGGGCCATCGGCTCCGACGCTCTGCTCACCAAGGCGGACTCTGCGTTTAGGGAGAAGACCTTTAACGCCATGGCCCTCGCCGCGGTTGTTGCAATCTGCATTTCGGTCGTTATCGGATCGCTCGTGTCGCGCATGCTCACCAAGCCGATTCATCGCATCACCAGTACCGCAAAGCAAATCCGTGACGGCGACCTGTCGGCTCGCACGGGACTGCGCGGTGATGACGAGATCGATCAGCTGGGTGAGACCTTCGATGAGATGGCCACTTCGCTCGAGAAGGATATGAAACACGAGAAGCGCCTGACCTCAGACGTTGCACATGAGCTTCGCACGCCGCTTATGGCCATGCTCGCAACGGTCGAGGCCATGCAGGATGGCGTGTATCCCACCGACGATGAGCATTTGGAGACCGTTGCTTCCGAGACGCGCCGCCTGGCTCGTCTGGTGCAGCAGATGCTCGACCTGTCGCGCATGGAAAACAGCACGGCTCCGCTCAACCTTGAGCCGGTGGACATGGTTCCTTTCGTGCGTTCCATCGTCAATGCCCAGGAGCGCCTGTTTGTCGACCGCGATCTGCGCCTGCGTTTTGCGGACGAGACCCAGGGTCACGACGATGTCGTCGAGGCCGATCCCGACATGATCACGCAATGTGTTATCAACCTCATGAGCAACGCCATGCGCTACACCCCCGAGGGCGGTTGGGTCGTGGTGTCGGTGCTAAGTGACCGCAAGCACGTCAGCATTGCCGTTTCTGATACCGGCATCGGTATTGCCAAGGACGATCTGTCGCGCATCTTCGGGCGGTTTTGGCGCGCCGATGCCAGCCGCGCCCGCGAAGCTGGCGGCCTGGGCGTTGGCCTCGCCGTGACCAAGCAGATCGTCGAGCGTCACCATGGCTACATATCCGTGGAGTCGGAGCTTGGAAAGGGTACGACTTTTACAATTCATCTGCCCCGCGAGCACACGGCAGACGCGGCATCTACTACAATGGAGCACTAGCTTTTCGCTATTCGGTGAAGGAGGGGCCGCGTCCCTGCCGCTCCGAGTTTGCGAAAACATGCGGGAAAGAACCCGCATTTCTGTCGTATTTAGGTAAGGAGTGACTCACGTGACAACGATGGAGCGTCGTCCGGATTCCCGTGGCAAGGTTCGTGATATTTACGATGCCGGTGAAAACCTGCTGATGGTCGCCACCGACCGCATTTCTGCGTTCGACTTTATTCTTCCCGACGAGATTCCGTTTAAGGGAGAGGTACTCAATCGCATCTCGGCATTCTGGTTCGATAAGTTTGCCGACATCGTCCCCAACCATCTCGTTTCCATCGACCCGGCGGATTTCCCCGAGGAGTTTGCTGAGTATCGTGACTACCTCGCTGGCCGCGCCATGCTGGTTAAGAAGGCCCAGACGATTCCTATCGAGTGCATCGTCCGCGGCTATCTGACCGGTTCGGGCAAGAAGACCTACGACGAGAACGGCACCGTCTGCGGCATCCAGCTGCCTGAGGGCCTGACCGAGGCTTCCAAGCTTCCTGAGCCGCTGTTCACGCCGTCCACGAAGGCCGAGATCGGTGACCACGACGAGAACATCTCGTTCGAGCGTTGCTGCGAGATCGTGGGCGAGGACATCGCCACGCAGATTCGCGACCTGTCCCTCAAGATTTACAAGGCCGCTGCCGAGTATGCCGCGACTCGAGGCATCATCATCGCCGACACCAAGTTCGAGTTCGGTGTCATCGATGGCAAGGTCACGCTGATCGACGAGTGCCTAACGCCCGACTCCAGCCGTTTCTGGCCTGCTGCCAGCTACGAGGAGGGCAAGATCCAGCCTAGCTACGACAAGCAATTCGTCCGCAATTGGCTCAAGGCCAACTGGGATATGACGGGGGAGACCCCGCACCTGCCCGCCGAGGTCATCGATGGCACGTCCGAGCGCTATCGCGAGGCCTTCCAGATCATCACGGGCTCCCAGTTCACAAGCATGAAGGAGAACGCATAAGTGAGTACCCGTAGCGCCACGAACAAGCGCACGCAATCCCACGAAGTTACCGGGGTTGCGCGCAAGTCTGCCGCATCTGCTAAGCCCGCCCGCCAAGCAGCGAGCTCCGTTCGCGTCGTGCCGGCTTCGTCTAAGGCACGCCGCAAAGAGCTCGAGAAGGGCGAGAACCTCGAGGGCCTCTCTAAAGAGGAGAAGCGCGCCCGCAAGGCTAAGCAGCGCGCCAAGGAGGACCGCATCTATGCGGTGTCGAATATCCTCCTCAAGCAGGACGAGGACTACACCAAGCGCCGTCGCATCTGGTGGATTGTGCTCGCCATTGGCATGGTGCTCGTCGTGGCAATTTGGGCCTCGCTGTACTTCGCTCCCGCTGGCATGGTGTCCAGCCCTGTCCAGATGGTCGGCATTGTTTTGTCCTACGTCATCATTTTGGGCGACTTTATCTATGACTTCGCTCGTATTCGTCCCTTGCGCAACATGTACCGCGCGCAGGCCGAGGGCATGTCCGAGAACAAGCTCAACGCTCTTATTGAGCGCGCGGCTGCCGAGGAGGACAAGAAGGACTCCAAGAAGAAGTAGCGTTTGCATACATACTTATCGCTAAGATATAAGGCGCGTCGTTTTTGCGGCGCGCCTTTTTACTGTTCTATAGATAGATGGAGTGGCACATGATTCGAGCTGCCCTGACGGTCGAAGAGGCTCTGGAGGGCATGAAGGCCCTGGAGCCCAAGATTAAAAACTACGCGCGCCTGGTCGTCCGCAAGGGCGTAAACGTCAAGCCCGGCCAGGAGGTCGTCGTTCAGTCTCCGGTCGAGTGCGCGCCGTTTGCGCGCGTGGTGGTCGCGGAGGCCTATGCTGCCGGCGCCGGCCACGTGACGGTCATTTGGGCCGATGATGCCGTGACGAGGCTCACGTACGAGCATGTCGAGAAAAGCTATTTTGAGCAGACGCCCGAGTGGAAGCGCATGCAGCTGGATTCCTTGGCCCAGGATGGTGCCTGCTTTGTCTTTATCGAGGGTGCGGATCCTGCGGCCCTCAAGGGCATCGATCCAGCCAAGCCGGCCGCGGCATCAAAGGCGAGGAATACGCAGTGCAAAGTTTTCCGCCGTGGACTGGATTACAACATCAATCCGTGGTGCATCGCCGGCGCTCCGGTCGTGGCTTGGGCGCACGAGGTGTTCCCGGGAGACGCCGATGAGGTTGCAATCTATAAGCTGTGGAATGCGATTCTGCACACCGCGCGCGCCGATGGCCAGGACCCAGAGAGCGACTGGGAACTCCATGACGCCGCATTCGAAAAGAACCTGCGTTTCCTGAACGACAATCGTTTCGACTACCTGCATTACAACGCGGCAAATGGAACCGATCTGACGATTGGCATGACGAAAGGTCACGAGTGGGCCGGCGGCAAGGGCAAGACGCCCGATGGGCACCCCTTCTTCCCCAACATTCCCACCGAGGAAGTCTTCACTTCGCCCGATCGCATGCGCGCCGACGGTATCGTGTACTCGGCCATGCCGCTCATCCATCACGGCAATAAGGTCGAAGATTTTTGGATTAAGTTCGAGGGCGGCCGCGTGGTGGACTACGACGCCCGCGTGGGCAAGGCAACGCTCGCAAGTATCATCGATACTGACGAGGGCGCTGCTCACCTGGGAGAGGTCGCGCTCATTTCCAAGAACACGCCGATCCGCGAAAGTGGTGTTCTGTTCTACGATACGCTCTATGACGAGAACGCTAGCTGCCATCTCGCGCTAGGTGTCGGTTTCCCCGAATGCATCGAGGGTGGGTATGACATGTCCAAGGAGGAGCTCCTGGAGCATGGCGTTAACGTCTCGAGCACGCACGTCGATTTTATGATCGGCACGGACGACATCGATATTACGGGCATTACGCCTGATGGACGTGAAGTTGTGATTTTCCAGAACGGCCAATGGAGTTGGGAATAGTCCCAGACCGTGGTACAATGCCACCCGCGGGCCGTTAGCTCAGCTGGCAGAGCAGGGGACTTTTAATCCCAAGGTCCAGGGTTCGAACCCCTGACGGCCCACCCAAAGATTGGTGAGACGGTCAACTTCGGTTGGCCGTCTTTTTTGTCGCCCTTTCATGGGTTCGAA
>CATZTY010000005.1 GCA_958424475.1 uncultured Collinsella sp. | reverse complement strand
ATCGGGCATCATTTCGATATTGTCAGTGGCATGCTGGGCCATAGGGCATCCTCGCGCTCAATCTGGGCGTGGTGTCCGCACGCGCATGGCTGCGTGCCGCCTCATGGTCAAATAAAAGCAGGGCGCACCGGACCCCCGGCACGCCCCGCTACTGTAGCAACAACCAAGCAGCCCGTGCAATTCACTACGCTAAAGCATCGGGTTGGAAGATCTCGATGTTCCGACGGCGTTTACGTTGCTGAACTAAATCAATTTGGTTGACTCCAGTTTTTCGATGATCCAGTCGTTGGCTTTGATGACCGGGCGGCGGAAGACGACGCCCAGTGCCAGCGACGGAATCAGATAGCTCGCCAGAATGCCTAGCTCAATCCAGTACTCCATGTGGTACGCACCGGCCATGGCGGCATGCATGGCGTTGATGCCGTGGGTGAACGGCAGGAACGGATAGATCGCCTGGAACACGGGGCCGGTCATCTCGATGGGGAACGTGCCGCCCGAACCGCCGACCTGCATGACCAGCAGCACGACGGCGAGCGCCTTGCCGATATCGCCAAACGAAACCGTAAGCGTGTAGACGATATTGGAGAACACGAGACTCGCGACCCAGCCCGCCAGCACAAACTGCAGCGGGTCGTCGCACTGGATGCCAAAGAACAGGATGTCGCCCGCACACACGAGCGTTGCCTGCAGCAGGGCCAGACCGCCAAAGAACAGGTAGCGGCCCAGGTAGATCTCGTGCAGGCGCACGGGGATGAGCTCGTTGATAAGCTCATCGTCAACCGAGACCTTCATCATGGCCGCCAGCACAATCGAGCCCACCCAGAGCGACAGAATCGTGTAGAACGGTGCCATGGCCGAACCGTAGTTGCGGATCGGATAGACCGGCTTGCGATCGAGCGCGACGGGGCCGGAAAGCGACACGGCCAGACCCTCGGGATCATTGCCGATCATCGTCTTGATCGTAGCGAGGTCATCCGACATCAAGGCGCCGTCGAGCTCGTCCTTAAACGCACTGATCTTGTCCGACGCCTCGCCCAGCTGATCAGAAGCCTTGTTGACCAGCTTTGCAGCCTTGGAGAGGCCCTTTGCCAGCGAACCGGATGCGTCGGTCAGGCCAGCAACAGCACTATCCAGATCGTTCGAAATACCGTTCAGCGAATCCAAAACGCCCGAGATGGTCTTCTTGAGCTCCTTTGCCTTGGCCGAAAACGTAGAGTCGTAGTCAGTCTTGGCGCCCGAGATACCAGCCTTGGCATCCGCGATTGCCTGATCGACCTCGGCACGCGACTTATTAACCTCTGCCATGCTGTCAGAGAGAGACTTCGCGGTGGCCGTCAAGTCCTTGGCGTTGTTGCGATACTCCACAGCAATCCTGCTCAGCGATGTTGCCACAGACTTGAGGCTGTCCTGGAGTTTTTCGTCAGTCACCTGATCGGCAAAGCTGCGGAGCTGGTCGGCCGTGGCGTCGATATCGTCGGCACGCGTGTTGAGCGCCGCCGCGGCATCGTTGAGCTGGGACACTGTAAGGTCGACATGTTGATTCGCGGCATCAAATGCCTTTGCAAGCTCGGCGGACACGTTGTCAAACGAGCCCGCGCTTCCGTCAATCGCGGCATTGATGGCGTCGTTGGCGTCCTTCAGCGCTTCCTTGGAATCGCTAATACCGCTCTTGACATGCTCCATCAGCTGCTTCGTTGACTCATCGACCGTGCCCGTCTGCTTGAGCATGCCGCTCGCCGACGTCAGCGAATCGGACGTGGAGCTCAAAATGCCCGCCAGCGACGAAGCATTTGCCCGAACGTCTCGCAGGTCCTCAATCGAATCGCCGAGCGTCGAGGACAGGTTGGCGATAAAGTTACCCACCTGGTCGGTGCTCATGTAATCGAGCAGGCTGGACACCGTCTTAAGACCGATCGTCGTAATGGTCTCGGTAAAAGTTTTGTTAACCTGGCTCTGGACGGCGCTCGAACCCTTCTCGGTCACGATCTGCGCAATGGCGTTGGCCTTCTGATTCTCGTAGAACTCGATATCGGCATGCTTCACGTCGGTCGAGAAAAGCGTCATCATGTCAGCGCTAAACGTTTTGGGGATAACGACGGCAGCATAGTACGCGCCCGACTTAACGCCCTCGATAGCCTTTTCGCGATTGTTGAGCACAACCCAATCGAAGCTCTCGTTGCCGCGTAGGGTGGCGGTCACGTTTTCGCCCACGTTAACCTCGACGGGGATCAAATCGCTCTCGTAACCCTCATCGGTGTTGACCACGGCGATCTTAAGATTGCCGGTGTTGCCGTACGGATCCCAGCTGCCGGCGATGTTAAACCACGCGTACAGACACGGTACGATAATGAGGCCCATCACGACAACCAAGCCGATCACGGAGCGAGACACGTTTTGGACATCGCGCTTAAACAGATGCAGGATGTTCTTCATTTATGCCTCACCTCCTTTGGAGTGCTTGCCAAGCGCGGTGGTATCTCCATCATTTGTGGCTGTGCTGTCGCTGCCCTGAGATTTATGGTGCGAGCCAATATGCGGCAAGCGGCCCGTGGACTGATCGCCGCCCTTGGCACCACGCTCGCTGGCGTTGAGGCCAAACATGTGGCGGGCGGCAGGAATGGCGGCCGTGTGTTCGCGCATCTCGCGACGCAGGTCCTCATCCGAAAGCGCCGAGATGCGCATCTGGGTATTGAGGCTCGCTCGGATATATTCGATATTGATAAGCCAGCCGCAGATGGCAATAACCGAGATGATCCAAATGACAAGCAGGATGATCTTGCCGTTATTGTCGATATCGAGAACCGTCGACAGGACAAAGAGCAGGACCTGAACGCCCACCACGGCGGCAAAACCGCCCTTGATGTAGTACGGGTAGCGATGTTCAAAGGCGACCGCATGATCGAGCAGTTCGCGACGGTACGAATCGGAATCGAGCATGACGCGCATGGCCGTGCGCAGCGAGTAGCGCTGGCGCGGCAGGTCGTTGGACTCGCAAATCATCATACCGGTCGTGGAGAGCTGTTTATCAAAGAGCAGGTTAAGGTTGAGCAGCAGCGGACGCAGCTGCAGGCCGATAAAGAGCGCCACGATCAAGAACACGCCCAGAATGCACAGGTTAAACAGGTAGTTGAACGAATACATGCCGCCGACCGTCTCGCGCAGCAGATTGATGCCGTAGGTAAAGGGCAGCAGCGGGTGCAGCCACTGGAAGAAGCCGGGCATCATCTCGATGGGGTACATGCCCGACGAACCCGGAATCTGCACGATGACGAGAATGACGCCGATAGCCTTGCCGATATGCTTAAACGTGGTGGACAGCGCATAGATGATATTGACGTAGGTGAACGAAATGGCGATGCCGCCCAGCACGAACAGCAGCGGGCTGACGCACTGCACGCCAATCACCAGATCGCCTACCGTAACGATGATGGCCTGCAACGCGCCCAGGATCACCATGAGCAACCAGCGGCCAAAGTAGCCTTGGCGCGCCGTAAAGCTGCCAACACCTTCACGGTCGACCTCGAGCTTGTAAATGGCGATGAGCACATAGCCGCCCACCCAAAGCGCCAGATTGGTGTAGAAGGGAGCGATGCCCGAGCCAAAGCTCTTGACCGGATAGATTGACTTGGACGTCAACTCAACCGGAGACGCCATGAAATCTGCCACGTCATTGACATCGACGCCCATCAGATCGGCCAGCTCGCCCATGGACTCGGAGGTCTGCAGCGCCGCGATGTCATTGGCGGCGGTTGCAAGCTTGTCCTGGACCTTGGCAAGCGAGGAATCGGTCTGGGACAGCGTGGTCTTGGCCTGGCCGAGCGTAGCGCTAAGCTGCGCCAACGTGCCGCGCGCATTTGCAAGTGTAGGTGTCATACCCGAGACGATACCGGTCAGGTCGCCCGAAACGGCAGCAAAAGAGTCGAGCGCGCTCGAGGCCTTCGGCAGCGCGTTTTGGCCCAAGTCCGTCTGGGCTTGGCCAAGGTTGGTCGCACCGGTATGAATTGCGTTATTGATAGCGTCACTGGCACCCGAAACAGCCGCTGCGTCATTCGCCATGGCGCTCGACTGCGCGGACAGACCGTCCTTGATGCTCTGAAGCTTTTCATTCTGCTCTCGAAGCAAATCGATGGTCGATACAATGCGCGCGTCAATTTCCTCGGAACCTGTCGACGTGTCATTGGCGAGAATCTCCAAGTGCCCGATAACGGCCTTATTGTGGTCGATCGTCGCTTGGAGAGACTCGAGCGAGTTGTCGATACGGGTGGTCGTAGATGTGACCGCGCCCGTCAGCTTACCGATGGCAGCGTTCGCAGAGGCCGACGTCTTGGTGAGCGCAAGGCTGCCTTCCGAGAGCGCCTTGGAGAGCGAGGTGATGGAGTTGCCCGCCGTGGTGCGAGCTTCGCTCAGCAGGTCGTTGCCCTGGGAGATCGCCTGCGTCAGCGACGGTGCCTGGCCTTGCAAGCCGGCAAGTGCCGCATCAGCCGAGGCGATAGCGCCACTCGTCTTATCGATGGCGGCATTCATATCGCCAATCGAATCGCGCACCTCGCCCAAGGTGTCGGACGCCTCGGACACCGAACTTGCCAGCGAGTCCTGAGTCTGGGTTGCCTTGTCCTTTAAATCGACACCGGCATCCTTGGCGATACCGGCAACAGTCTTGCCTACCGTAGAGACAAATTCCGAGTTGATCTGCTCCTCGATGGTGTTTGCACCGGTATCGGTAACCTTGGGCGCAATGGCGCTCTTCTTCTCATTGACGTAGTACGTGAGCTTGGGCTGATGGTAGTTGCCGTCGAGCATCGAGACCAGGTTATCCGAGAAGTTCTTAGGGATTACGATAGCGGCATAGTACTCGCCGCTCTCGACGCCCTCCTTGGCATCGGCCGTCGAGTCGACGAACGTCCAGCCCAACTGATGATTCTCCTTGAGCTGGTCGACCACTTTGTCGCCAGCGTTGAGCTCACCCACCAAGTCGTTTTGGGTGCCTCGATCGTTGTTGGCGATAGCAATCTTGATGCCTTGGGTGTTTCCATACGGATCCCAGTTTGCCACGATGTTATACCAGGCATACAGCGAGGGAATAACGCACACGCCTAGGGTAACCACCAGGGCGACGGGGTTCACAAGCAGTCGCTTAATGTCGCGCTTAAATATCGCAAAGGACACCTTTGCATTGGATAGTTTGCTGCCGAGACTCACGCTTGGACCATCCATCCTGTCGTTAAATCGAATCGTACTATCGACAACCATTGTAGTAGGCGCTTTAACGTCTCAAAGCACAATGGTGTTGAGTTTTGCGGGTAGCAATATACTACGAAGATGAGTTAACGTACAGATGTACAGTATCCTAAATTTCAGCAGGTCACAAAACCACAACCCGCACAAATTAGCAATTCAAATAGTCATCGGGGACGTTCTTAAACGACTAGTCAAACAAAAACGTCCCCAATGACTACTTAGGACCACGGCAACGTCGATGTTTTGGCAATGCCAGCGAGCGGGCGCCAGAGCGAACAAATTGGCATGAAAAGAGGACGGCATAGACCTTCTGGTCATGCCGTCCTCTTTGAATGACAAGTTGTCGCTCTGGCGCCCGCGCAGCGTCGACTGGTCCGCCGTTCGTTAGAACGGCGGAACTGAGGGCAGCGTCGAGCCGTTACGCGGTTTGGTAAAACCGCGTAAATACCTAACTACATCAAGTTGCAAACAGCTGCTGCGAAGGCAACGGGGTCCTCGGGCAGAATGCCCTCGACCAGCAGGGCCTGGTCATAGAGCAAACCGGAGTACTGCTTGATCTTGTCGGCGTCGCCCGCCTTCTGAGCGGCGACGAGCTTGGAAAAGACCGGGTGCTTGGCGTTGAGCTCGAGCACGCGCTGGCTCTTGGGCATACCGTCGGGCGCGCCCTCGGGACCCTTCTGGAGCACCTTCTCCATCTCGAGCGAAAGCGGGCCCTCGGTGGTGATGCACGCGGGAGCATCGGTCAGGCGCGCAGAGACGGCAACCTTCTCGACCTTGTCGCCGAGTGCCTCCTTCATGGCGTTAAAGAGGTCCTCGTTCTCCTTGGTGGCGTCCTCGGCCTCCTTTTTCTCGTCCTCGGTCGCCAGGTCAAGATCACCGGTTGCGACGTTCTTGAGCTCCAGGTGACGATCCTCAACCTCGGGCTCGGCACCATCGGCCACGGCCTTCTCGGCAGCCTCGCGGGCGGCATCGTCCTCGTAGATCTTGGGCATATCGGCGGCAACGTACTCACGCATAGCCTGGAAGGTGAACTCATCCACGTCCTGCGTCAGCAGCAGCACGTCATAGCCGCGGTCGAGCACGCCCTTTACCACGGGCATCTTGGCCAAGCGCTCACGCGAGTCGCCGGCGGCGTAGTAGATGGCCTTCTGATCCTCGGGCATGCCCTTGGCATACTCGGCCAGGGTAATCATCTTCTGTTCCTTGGCAGACCAGAACAGCAACAGATCGGCGAGCTCATCGGCCTTCATGCCATAGCTCGAGTAGATGCCGTACTTAAGACCGCGGCCAAAGTTCTCAAAGAACTTCTCGTAGGCCTCGCGGTCGTTGTCACGCATATCCTCAAGGTCGGCGGTGATCTTCTTTTCCACACGCTTGGCGATGGCCTTGAGCTGACGGTTCTGCTGCAGCGTCTCACGCGAGATGTTGAGCGACACATCGGCGGAATCCACGACGCCGCGGACAAAGTTGTAGTAGTCGGGCAGCAGGTCGTCGCACTTCTCCATGATCAGGACGTTGGAGCTGTAGAGTGCCAGACCCTTCTCGTAATCCTTGCTGTACAGATCGAACGGCGCGCGGCCCGGCACAAACAGCAGGGCATCGTACTCGAGCGTGCCCTCGGCATGGAAGCTGATGGTGCGCGCAGGATCGTCAAAGTCGTGGAACGTGGACTTGTAGAACTCGTCGTAGTCCTTCTGCTCGACATCGGAGCTGCGCTTCTTCCAGATCGGTGTCATGGAATTGACGGTCTCGAGCTCCTGATAGTCCTCGTACTCGGGCTTGTAATCGTCGCCGGCGTCCTCGGGCTTGGGTTTCTGGCGGCTCTTGGACACCATCATCTGAATCGGGTAGCGCACATAGTTGCTGTACTGCTGAATCAGGCTCTTGAGACCCCACTCGGTCAGGAAGCGATCGTAGGTCTCGGCCTCGCCGTCGGCATCGAGCTTCTCGTTCTCGCGCAGCGTCAGGATGACATCGGTACCGTGCTCGGCGCGCTCACCGTCCTCGATGGTGTAGCCCTCAAGACCGTCGGATTCCCACACATGGGCGACATCCTCGCCATAGGCGCGGCTGACGACCTTCACATGCCTGGCGACCATAAAAGCCGAGTAGAAGCCCACGCCAAACTGGCCGATGATGTCGACATCCGAACCCTGCTGCTCGGCGTTCTCGGTCTTAAACTCCTCGGAGCCGGAATGGGCGATGGTGCCCAGATTGCGCTCGAGCTCCTCGGCGGTCATGCCAATGCCGTTATCCGAGATAGTAATGGTGCGGGCATCTTTATCAAAGGAGACGCGAATAGCCAGGTCGCCCTGGTCGATCTTGACGCTCGGATCCTGCAGGCTCTTAAAGTTGAGCTTGTCGACGGCGTCGCTCGCGTTAGAGATAAGCTCGCGCAGGAAGATTTCCTTATTGGTGTAGATGGAGTTGATCATGAGGTCGAGCAGTTTTTTGCTCTCGGTCTTAAATTGACGCATGTGCAGTCCTTTCGCGCTACCCCCGTCCGCAAAAACGGCCCGGTCGCCCGAGCCGAATCGCAGACCTGCTATGTTCAGACTTAGATTTTATAACCCATTAGCGCGCATATATACATACGGAATCGAAAAACTGTATGTCTAAGCGCTCCGATGCACCAATTGCCAAGGAGTGTCCCAAACTGCCGGCAGGAAAGGAACGTCTCTATCTGCCATCTACGCGCTTGGCCATCCAAGCATGGGGCTGGCCCTCGTCTTCGTAGTCCACCGGGGCAATCTGCGTGTAGCCCGCCTTGGCATAGAGCGGCAGCACGTATTCCTGCGCATGCAGCTTAATAAGCTTAGCGCCGGCATCGCGTGCACACGAAGCACTGGCCTCAACGATCGCACTCGCCAGACCGCGACGGCGCATGCTCGGCAACACGGCCACGCGCCCCATAATGTAGGTCTCCCCCGCCGCGACGCCTTCGTCCAAGTCGCACGCCGGCGACACTGGAGCCTCTGCGTCAGCCGCGCGCTCAAGCTCTTCGGGAAACACGCGCGAGCAACCGGCAAGCTCGCCGTCTACATAGAGCGTCACATGAATGCAGTTCGGATCCTCGTCGATAGCGTCGAACTCATTCTCGTAGCCCTGCTCGTCCATAAAAACGACGCGGCGCACCAACGCCGCGTCATCAAAGCATCCCGTCTTAAGTTGGATATCCATGCTGCCCTTTCATTCAATGCGAACGTTAGGGACAGATTTTAGCGAAAATGAGCTCCGCGCACGCTAAACTTCGCGCGAGCCTTCGCCAGGCAGTCGTAATGACCCACGTTATGGGCATCGCTCGCGATGAAGCTGTACAGGTTCTGATCGAACAGGCGCTGTGCCGGCTTTTTCTCGCGACCAAAGCGACCGCCGGCAATAAAGTCCGCCGAAGCCTGCAGCTTGCAGCCCATATCGACCAGGCGCTCCGCCACGCTTACATCCTTTTGAACCGCACGATAGCGCTCAGGATGAGCGATGATCACCTGGTAGCCACGGCACTGCAAATCGTAAATCGTGTTCTCGTACTCTCTAAACGCATACGCATCGGCATGCGTCGAAAGCTCAAGCAGGAACTCATTGGTCCCATCGAAATGCAAGTGCTCCGCGGCATCGATACCAAGCTCAACGAGCTTTCGATGGTTGACCTCGAAGCCCATCTGGAGCGGAAAACCGTCAGCGTTATCGCGCAGCAGCTCAAAGGCATCCCACATCTTGTCGTAATCAAAATAGGGATCACGGCAGTGAGGAGTGCAAACAATTCTGGTTACACCAGCCCGCTTGGCAGCCTCGAGCATCGCCAAGCTCTCATCGAGATCGGCGGCGCCGTCGTCTACACCCGGCAAGATATGGCAATGAATGTCACGCATAGGTCAGCCTTAATCAACTAAACGTTTGCTCGGTTGGTGAAGATGCCCTTTTTGGAAGTCCCCTGATCGTCGGAGCCCTTCTTCACCTTCTTACCGTCCTTGGTGTAGTAGGAGTAGTAGTACTCGCTGGTCTCGGTCTCGCAGTAGTTCATAACGGTACCGATGAGCTTGACCTTCTCGGACTTCTTAAGCTGACCGATGGCGTTGAGCGCCTCCTCGCGCTTGGTGAAGTCCTCGCGCACCACGAACAGCGTGCCATCAGTCAGACTTGCGATCTCGGCAGCATCGATGAAGGTGCCGACCGGGGGAGCATCAAAGATGACGTACTGGAACTTGGCGGACAGTGCCTTTACAAGCTTGGCAAAGCGGTGAGAGACGATGATGTCGGCAGGATTGGGAATATGCGGCTCGGCATCGAGGAAGTAGAAGTTCTTCTGACCCGTCTCGACAATTGCCTGGTCGATGGAGATCTGCTCGGAAAGGACCGCATAGAGTCCGCCGCGCGAACGAACGCCGAGCATATCGGAAAGGGACCTGCGGCGCATATCGGCCTCGACCAGGAGCACGGACTTGCCGCTCGTGGCGATTGCCTGAGCAAGGTTAATGGAAACCGTAGACTTGCCCTCGTTGGGAATCGAGGAGGTAACGGTGATGGTGCGAATGGGGTCGTCCACGCTCGCAAAGCGGATGTTGGCCAGAAGGGTCTTGGCGGCATTCTGTACAACGAGCTTATCGGTGTTCTTTGCCTTAGCCATGCCTATTTACCACCTTTCATAGCCGGAATTCGGCCAACAACGGGAATGCCCAGGAGCTCTTCTGCCTCTTCGGCACCGCGGATGCGGGTATTGAGCATGTCTGCCAAAACGACATAGGCAACTGCGATAAAGATGCCCGCGAGGAACGCGACAGCAACGTACAGCATACGCTTGGGACCGCTGGGGACTTCGGGAGTCTTAGCCTCGTCGATAACGTTGATGCTCTGGGCAGCGCCGACGTTCTGAGCGACCGTACTCACCGAGCTGGCCATGGCCTTTGCGACCTTAGCCGTCTCCTTGGCATCGGTGCCGGTAACCGAAAGCGTAATGACACGCGTGGTGGTCTCGGAGGAAACAGACACCTTGTAGTCATCCAGATCGGTGAGGCCCAGTTCATTGGCTGCGCCGCTCTTAACGCTATCGCTATCCAGCAGCGTGGCGATATCGTTGGAAAGCATCTGACTCGCCGAGAGATCGTTGTAGCTCATCTGGCCGCTATCGTCGGTCTTGGCGAGAATGTACATGCTCGTCGTCGCGGTATAGGTGTTGTCCATCGCAACGAAGGACACGATGCCCATGGCGATCGCGCAGACCACCGGAAGGGTGATGACCAGCTGAAGGTGCTTCTTCAGCAGCTGGAACAGTTCGAGAAGGGTCATGCAGCTTGCCTTTCATTTCCCCAGTTCGGATTGACAAAACTGTCCGTATGTTATCGCATCTTTTTACCGAGACCAAACTCTATACATAAGAAACAGGCTCTCCTGTAAAAATGTCGGAAGCAATCGTAAAATTGCACAACAACGCCGCACCCGAAAGTCAAATGCGGCGTCTGCATCAATATCTATGTTGTATCGCTATGCGAATGGCTCGTCCTGCTGTATGGGAAACGTCACCGTAATGGTGGTTCCCACGCCCAACTCGCTCGACAGATCGAGCGTGGCGTGATGATACAGGGCCGCATGTTTGACAATGGCAAGCCCCAGACCGGTTCCGCCGCGTGCCTTGGACCTACTCTTGTCCACGCGATAGAACCGCTCAAATACCTTGCCCTGTTCTTCAGGCGCGATACCGATTCCCGTGTCGGCGACCGCAAGGAACGGATGGCCTTCGTCGTTGGTGCCGCACTGCAGCGTAACCGTACCGCCGGGTCGATTGTAGCGGATGGCGTTGCTTGCCAGATTATAGATGAGCTCGTCAATCAAGCGCGACACGCCCTCGATGACCACAGGCTTGGTCTCATGACTTATCGTCACATTCGCCTGACGGGCGACCTGTTCAAGACGCTGCTCAACCGCGTAGATGGCACGCGAGAGCTCAATAGGCTCCGTGGACCCAATGGGCACCGCCTCGCCCTCAGTTGCACGCTCGGCCTCGTCCAAGTTAGACAGCGTAAGGATGTCGTTGACAAGCGCCGCCAAACGGCCCGCCTCACGATAGATGCGACCGCCAAAGTTGCGCAGGTCGTCCTCGCCCTCGACCATGCCGTTTGCGATGAGCTCAGCATAGCCCGAAATCGCCGTAAGCGGCGTCTTGAGCTCATGGGTGATATTCGCCGTGAACTCGCGGCGCATACGGTCGTTGTCCGCTAGCACCGCCATTTGGCGCTTGAGTTCCTGGCGCTGCGACTCGATACGCTCAAGCATGGGGACCATCTCGGCATAGGCGTGCTCATAGCTACGGCGTGGGTGGTCCAAATCCACCTCTTGCAACGGCGCGATGATGGCACGGGACTCGCGGCGCGCCATAAAAAACGAGAGTACCGCACCCGCTGCTGCGATAAGCAGCATCGGCGCCACCATCGACAGCAAAATCGCCGCAACGCCAGGCTGGGCCTGCGCCAAGCGGACAACCTGGCCGTTATCAAGGGCGACAGCGCGATACAGCATAATCTCGTCGAGCGTAGAGCTTGCGCGCTCCGCAGAACCCGAACCACTCTCAAAGGCCTCGATGACCTCGGAGCGATCGCCATGGTTGGGCAGTGTGGAAGGCGACGCCTCGTTGTCGTAGGCAACCGATCCATCCTTGTTAATCAGCGTGATGCGCAAGTCCTCGCGATCGAGGCTACGCAAGAACGGGATGGGCTCCTGCTGCTCGTCGAGGGCGGCAGCAATGAGCTCGGTTTCCTGCGCCAGGTTGGCACTCGTGGCATCCGCCAAGGTGTTTTGCACAAAGAACGCACCCAGCACCGTAAACGCCACGATAACCGCCATGGCGCAGACAAAGATTGTCACAAAAACGCGGTGCGACAGCGTATGTTTTCCCTGGGGGGCGAAGACCACGGGTTACTCCTCCGATGCGGCGGCCGCGGTGTCGTCACCTTCGGTACCATCACCGGCAGAAGGCTCGGCCAAGCGGTAGCCCACGCCGCGCACAGTCTCGATGGCGCCGGCATGCTCGCCTAGTTTTTGGCGAAGCGTCTGCACGTGCACGTCAACGGTGCGCGAACCGCCGTCGAAGTCCCAGCCCCACACGCTCTGCAGCAACGACTCGCGGGTAAAAACCACGCCGGGCTTGCGCATGAGGTACTCGAGCAGGTCGAACTCGCGCAGGGTGAGCTTAAGCGGCTCGCCGGCAACGGTCACCTCGCGATGGCTGGGCGAGAGCACGATGTCGCCCACGCTGAGCACATCGCTTGCCTGCTTGACCATGCCGCCGCGACGCAGCAGTGCGCGGCAGCGGCTGGCGAGCTCCATGAGCGAAAACGGCTTAGTCAGGTAATCGTCGGCACCGCCATCGAGCGCCATCACCTTGTCGAGCTCGGTATCCTTGGCGGTAAGCATCATGATGGGCACCGTCGCCGTCAGGCGATCGGCACGCAGTCGACGCATAATCGCCAAGCCATCGGTATCGGGCAGCATGATGTCGAGCAGGACGGCATCGGGTACCCGTCGCGCCACGGCAGCCTTAAACTCACCGTCGCACGAAAAGCCTTCGGCCTCAATCCCCTGCTTGCGCAGCGCATAGACCGTCAAATCCCTGATGTTGTCATCGTCCTCGACGTAATAGATCATGTTGAACCCCTTTGCGGCCGGCATGACCGCATCTTAACCCTAAAGGTACCTTTACTAGATGGTATCAGCCAAAACGCCCCGTCAAATAATCCGCCGTGCGCGGATCGGTCGGATTCTTGAAGAGTTGCGCGGTGGGCGCGTGCTCCACCAGCTCACCCAGCAAAAAGAATGCGACCGAATCGGAGATACGCGCCGCCTGCTGCATATTGTGCGTAACGACCACGAGCGTGCAGGTCTCTTTGAGCTCGCAGGCCAGCTGCTCCACCACCAGCGTCGACACAGGGTCGAGTGCCGAGGTCGGCTCGTCCATCAGCAGAATGTCGGGCTGCACGGCAAGTGCGCGGGCGATGCACAGACGCTGCTGCTGGCCGCCCGAAAGACCCAGACCCGACTCTTTGAGCTTGTCCTTGGCCTCGTCCCACAGGGCGGCGCGTCGCAGGGAATCCTCGACCAGCCCATCCAGCACAGCGCGATCGCGCACGCCCATGCCGCGCGGCCCATAGGCGACGTTGTCGTAGATGCTCATGGGAAACGGGTTGGGGCGCTGGAACACCATGCCCACGCGCTGGCGCAAACGGCAGATGTCGTAATCGCCCAGGATATCTTGACCATCGAGCGCAATCTTGCCCTCGATGCGGCAATCCTTGATGCCGTCGTTCATGCGGTTAAAGCAGCGCAGCAACGTGGACTTTCCGCAGCCCGAAGGCCCGATGAACGAGGTGATCTGCTTGTCGCGGATCTTGATATTCACGTCCTTGAGCGCATGATGGTCGCCATAGAACAGGTCGAGGCCTTCGACGTCGATGCGCGTCGGCGAGGCGGCAAGATCCTCTGCCGTGGGGCGAGTCGCATCCCCAACCTCGCGCTCGTGCGCGGCCTCGGCCTGCGCTTTCATGAGTTCTTCAAGCTCCGTGGGCTCCACAGCCGCAGCAGCCGTCATACCGCATACCTCCACATCGATATCAATTCAGCAGTATCGATAGTAGAAATCGCGGCTCATATGCACGTGAGCGCATTGTCAAGTGTTTGTAAGGGCACGCTGGCTATGCGGCGGGCAGCTCGATGGTGAATATCGTGTGTTCGGGCGTCGATTCACATGCAACGGTACCGCCGTGTGCCGCGATGATCTCCTTGGCAATAGCAAGGCCCAGACCGGCACCACCGCGATTGGTCGCACGCGCCGCATCCAGGCGATAGAACTTCTCAAAGATCACCTTGAGCTTAGCCGCAGGGATAGGATCGCCCTGATTGATAAAGCGCACGCGCACGCCGCCATCGTCTTGGCGCCCGGCCTCAATCGTGATAGTCGAGCCCTCATAGCTATAGGCGACGGCGTTTTTCATGATGTTGTTGAACACGCGAGCCATCTTGTCGCCATCCACGAGCACCGTCAGGTCCTCGCGAATATCAACTTGGGCTTCCTTATGCTGCTCGTTGAGGATGGGATAGAACTCGTCAACCACCTGAGCCAGCAGCAACCCCAGATCAACATAGCCGCGCGTGAGCACGATATCGTGGAAGTCAAAGCGCGTGATATCGAAGAACTCTTCGATGAGTGCATCGAGCCGGTGCGCCTTGTCGAGAGCCACGCCCGTAAAGTGCGCACGTTGCTCAACCGGCAGCTCAGGAGCCTCTTGCAGCAGCGAAAGATAGCCCACCACACTGGCAAGCGGGGTGCGTAGGTCATGCGCCAAGTACGTGACCAGATCGTCCTTGCGATGCGACTCGTCACGCAGAGCTTGCTGCACCTTGCGCTCACGGTCACGCACGCGGTTAAGGGCGCCCTCGACCTCCAAGAAGTCGCCGTCAATGTTGTCCCAGGTGTCGGGGTGATCGATCAGGCGATCTTGAATACGAGCAGCCAGCACACAATCGGCATGCTGCTCGCCCTGCTCGTAGCCCTGGTAGTACAGGGCGCGGCCGCACAAGAACAGCACGCACACGGCAAGTGCCAGCACAAAGCCAAGCATGTTGAATACAAAGCCGGCATCGAACAGCACCGGCCCTTCGAAGCCGCCGAGCGCCATGGCGCCGATCGCCAACGTCATGGCCCACGCGGCGCCGCCAATCACCACGCAGCGGCGCACGATCTCAAATCGATCGATCAGCAAAAAGCCGACAAGCAGCACCGCCAAGATTCCAGCGATGTTATCGATGCCAATCAGCAGCAGGGTCAGCAAAAAGAGCAGCACCGTTGCAAGCGCGCGATTGTCGACGACCGACCTCACGTATTCAAAGAGTCGATCGGGCACCTCGAACGCTTGTCTATCGTCTTTTGTCATATCAAGATCCTCACAAGCGAAAAGCGTTATTCGATTATGTAGCCGACGCCCCAGACGTTTTTGATAAAGCGTGGCTTTTGTGCGTCGTCGCCGATCTTTTCGCGCAAGTGGCGAATATGCACCATCACCGTATTGTTGGAGCCGGGCATAAAGTCCTCGTTCCACACCGCGCGGAACAGGTCCTCCACGGCCACCACGCTGCCGCGATGCTCGACCAGATACAGCAAAATTGAATACTCGGTGGGCGTGAGGCGAACCGGTGAACCGTCCACTGTCACGGAACGAGCATCGCGGTTGATCTCCAAGCCGTCGAGCTGAATGGTCAGCGACTCGGCCGCCTGTGCACGGCTACCGTAGCTGGTGTAGCGGCGAAGCTGAGCGTGCACGCGCGCGATGAGTTCCAGCGGGCGGAACGGCTTGACCACGTAATCGTCCGCGCCAAGCGAAAGGCCCTCGATCTTGTCTTGCTGGGCATCGCGCGCCGTCAGCATGATCACGGGATAGGTATGGCTGGAACGGATCGTACGCAGCAGCTCAAAGCCATCGATATCGGGCAGCATGACATCCAGCAGCGCCAGATCGAACTCCTGCTCCAAGATTGCCTTGGCAGCATCGGCCCCGCTATAGGCAATCTGGACGTCAAAGCCTTCTTTTGTAAGGTAGATGCCCACTAGGTCGGCAATGGCCTTCTCGTCATCAACTACCAGTATGCGCTCGTTCATGCGTGCTCCTCTCGCGCTCCATTATGCCCGAGGCGACACACGCCACACACAACAAGCGTGGGTGATTAAGTCGGCCTTAAGCACCCTTGTGCCCGTTCGGGTGCGGATGTGGGCCGCGCGCGCACGCGATGATCGCCGACGCCGGCAAACGATATACTCTAGTTCCAGAAGAGACCATCCCGTCGAAAGCGAAATCCGTGAAGTCCCTCACCTCTTTTGCAAAGCGCTCAGCCCAGCTTGCCGCCAGCTTTGTCTGCGCTATCGCCCTTGCCGCCGGCGTGCCCACCGTCGCCGGCGCCCAAGTGCTCACGACCGACAATGTTTGCGGCAAAACCGCCGATGCGCGCGGCATCACGGCCGAAAACCTGCCCGATATCGATGCGACCAATGCCCTCGTCATGGGCAAAGACGGCACCGTCTACTATGGACGCGGCGCCGATGAGCAGGTCAAGATTGCCTCGATCACCAAGGTCATGACCGCAATCCTAACCGTCGAGAATTGCGAGATGGACGAGAAGGT
>CATZTY010000004.1 GCA_958424475.1 uncultured Collinsella sp. | reverse complement strand
CGACCTGCGTATCGCACACGGCCAAGCGGAAGGAATCGGTCGCTACCAGGCGTACGGTGTTGTTCTCGACCTTCATGTGCACGCCGCCCAGGATGGGGCGAGCCTTGTCGGTCGAGGTGACGCGCCACACGCGGCCGACCATTTCGGACAAGATATCGGTCGGCAGCTCCACGGCACTCTCGATGGCATAGGCCGGAAACTCGGGGAAGTCATTGGCATCGAGCGTGTTCAGGCGGAAAGAGCTCTTCTCGCAACTGATCAGCACCTGGCGCTCGGACAGCTCAAAGGTGACCGGGGCATCGGGGAGAGTCTTGGTGATATTGGAGAGCATCTTACAGGGGATAACCATCTCACCCTCTTCTTCGACATGCGCCGCGATGCGATGACGGATCGAGATGGTGTAGTTAGAGGTCTGGAATTCCAAGATGCCGTCTTGCGCCTTGACGAGCACGCCCGACAGGATGGGAAGGGTGGATGCCGAAGCGACACCCTTCATAACGACGCCGATGGCTTGTGTAAGCGAGCTCTGGCTGACGGTGAACTTCATCTTTTAATACCTTTCTATAGATATAAATATCTTAATAATAGTAATAGCACTGACGAAACTGTTGATTACTCCCAAAGACGCAGGTCAGACCCAGAAAGAGAATCGACAGCAACCTGTGTGCAACAGGGGTGGTTTTCCACGTTCAAAACCTGCGCAAAACTTTTCATCACCGCGGTTTGGGTTTTAGACACCTTATGCCCGTGGTTTCGACAAGTTTTCAACAGGTGTCTCTATTTCCCTACGAGCGCAGTGTAATTTTATCGCGCAACGATTTGAGATCTTCGGTGACGGTGCGGTCTTCCTGGATCATCTTCTGGACCTTTTTGTAGCTCGTGCTGACGGTCGAGTGGTTGCGGTTGCCAAATTCGGCGCCCACCGCCGTGGTCGTCATCTCGCACATCTCGATGGCCAGGTAGATAGCGATATGGCGTGCTTTGGCGATATTGGCGTTGCGACGCGGGCCGATGAGCTCCTCGTGCGTCACGCCGTACTGCTCTTCGATGACGGACTGAACCGTCTGGACGTTGATCTTTTTGGCCGATGTGTCGAAGTACTGGCTGGCGATGGCGTCGATATCGTCAAAGGTGAGTTCCCCGCCCTCGCGCTCGCGGTCGCCCGCCTCGCCGGCGCAGCGCTCGCAAAAGCTCTCGAGTTCGCGGATGTTGGTGCCCGAGACCTCGGCCATGTGTTTAAAGTGCTTGTCGGTCAGGTGCCCGCCGTCGCCCCCATAGGCCGCCAGCAGCGAGTCGTCGCCCGCCTCGGGAGCGGCGACGATGGTGTTCTCGTAATAGCGCTGCAAGATCTTGTATTTCATCTCGTAGCTGGGCTCTGCGACCAGGCAGAGCATGCCGGCGTTGAAGCGGCTGGTCAGACGCTCGTCCATGCTCAGGTCCTTGGGGGCGCGGTCTGCCGCGATGACGACCTTCTTGTTGTTGCGGATGAACTCGTCCATGAGCTGGAAAAAGTAGTCCACGCTCGCGCGCTTGCCGATGATGTTTTGGATGTCATCGATGATGAGTACGTCCACGCCGTGGTACGCCTGCATGATGGGGGCGTTGCTCTTCTTTTGACGGTCGAACTCGGTCATCAGGTCGTCCAGATACGCCTGGGAGTTGGCATACTTGACCTTGATCTCGGGCGACTTCTCGGCGAGCTCGTTTTTGATGGCAAGCAGCAGGTGCGTCTTGCCCAGGCCCGATTTGCCGTAGATGAACAGCGATGTGCACGTGCCGCGCTCGTCCGCGAGGGCGGCAAACTTGAGTGCCGAGCGATAGGCATGGCTGTTCTCGGGGCCGTAGACAAAATTCTCAAAGGTAAACTTTGAGTTCGCGGCGAGCGGGGCTCCATCCGTATTCTGCTCGGCCGGTACGGTCGGTGCTGGCACGGGTGAAGCGGGGGTCGCAGCTCGCGTGGATTTAGTCGGCGCTCCGCCCTTCATCTGGTTCATCATGCGACGAAAATCATCGGCCGAGAGCGTGTTCTTGATTGCAATGCCCGAATCCGCGCCCGCCGCTGCGTCGTGAGCGATGGGCATGTGCGTGACGGGTACGTTCGTTGACGTCGCCGCCGCGGTCGGCAACGGTGCCATGGTTTCACGGGAAACATCGCTGTGCTGGTGCTCGATTGCCGACACATCGCCTGCGGAGGCCGGCACCGCCGGGGAAGCAGCGGGAGCCGTGGCGGGCGCCGTCGCGGCAGCGGATTCCGTCGCGGCGCCTTGCGGTGCCACGATGTCGAGCGCAATCGGTGCAAAGGCGATTTCTTCCAGATAGGCCTCAATAGTCGGCTGATGCTTTTTGAGCTGGGCGATGGCAAAGCGCGAGGGGGCCTCGATCGTGAGCGTATCTTCGGTCAGGCTTATGGCGCGCGATTGCCCCAGCATGTTGATGAGGCGTGCATCTTGGCCGTCGCGCTGGCAAAAGGCGATGGCATCCCCCAGGATGATGCTTGCTTCCTCGTCCACTGTCTCTCCCGTTCTTTAGCTCTGAGCTCGCACGCGAGCGGCGCCGAGTTCGGTCAGATGGTATTTCTGGCCATGCTTGATGACCAAGCCGGCCTGCGCCAAGTCATTGAGCGTGCGTGACCAAGTGGGGGCCGAGTTTCCAAACGCCCTCGCCAGATCGGTTGCACCGCACGCTTGATTTTGCGCCAGATAGCCCAGCGCGGCGTTGCCGCGATCGCTTACGAACACGTCCGGTTGTGGCTGCGCATACTGATTTGCTGCATTAGGATACATCATTTGAGCTGCTGGTTGTTGAGAACTCTGCATCGGCGGCATTTGCTGTTGAAAACTTTGAGGCCACTGTTGGTAAGGCTGCGGAGGCATCTGCTGGGCCCAAGGGTTGTACTGCTGCTGCGGCATCTGCTGGTACGGCTGCTGATATCCCTGCTGGTACTGCTGCGGGAACTGCTGGTCATACCCCAGTGGCGGCATCTGCTGATATGGATATCCCTGTTGGTACGGCTGATAGCCCATTTGCTGGCCGCCCGGTGCCCCCGTTGCCTGCTGCATTGCTGCTGCATCCTGATCCGCCAGCGGCATGGCCTCTGGCATGTTTGGCGGCATCGACATCGATGCCGCCCGGGGCTCTTGTGTAGGAAGCATTCCAGGCTGCTGTATCTGCCCCACGGGGGGCTGCATCTGCTGCGTTGCCATGGGCTGCTGCGCAAAAGCTCCCGGCAGGGGATATGTGGGCTGCTCCGTCTCGGGCCGCACGGCAGCACCGCGTCCGCCGGCACGCTCGATTTCCTGCACGCGTTTAGGGTTCAGGCTTACCGTAACCACGGTGCCGTTGCCCATGTTGTCCTCGATGGATACGGCACCGCCGGCGTTTTCCAAATACTCCTGCACCATGGGAAACCCTGCTCCGGTTCCACGGATATAGCGCTTCATCTTGCTGTTTGCACTGGTAACGCCAAAGTCGAAAGCGCGTTCCTTGTCGTCGATGCCGGGTCCTTGGTCAGCAAAGCGGATGGTGTCTCCGCCGTCCAGAATCGAGATGATGGGCTCGGCAAAGTGCGCGTGGATAAAGTTTTCGACAATCTCGCGGATGACCATGAGCGAGATATGGCCACCTTGTTCTTTCATGCACTGGTAGACGGTGTTGGTCGTCTCTTCCAAATACGTGCGGACATCCTGCGGATCAATGACGATTACACGCGGTGTCGACAGCATGTCGTCATAGACGGCGATGCGCGCGGCGTACATGGCTTTCGGCGCCTGCGTGGTCGTCTGCTCGCCTTCCGCACGCTCTTCGCGCACGCCGGTGATGTGCTCGTTGTCGGGTGCCGGGTCTCCGGAATCGACCATGGTGTAAAAGTCGTCAGACATGCCGCTCGCAATCTTTCAAAAGGTTTCGAACAAATAGTAGCTCACCGTGCAGCGTTTCTCATCTTTCGACAACTTTCCAAAACCTGTTGAAAACTTTGGAAAACGGGCGAAAAGTTCTCAACATTGCCAACATGACCTGTTGAAAACTCGATGAAATATCGTGAAAGGTTGCCATGAGGCGCAAATTTCGGTTGTGCTTATGGGGGAACCGTGTGAACTGCGCAACCTTTTACCTTTGATTTCTTGACATTTGAACATTGATTTCCCTACAATCTTCAAGCTCACGTGTCTATATCTGCGTCCGCGTCCCCGCGGACACTCGAAATGCAGCAGGAGGAACTTAAGATGAAGCGTACGTATCAGCCTAATAAGCGTAAGCGTGCCAAGACCCATGGCTTCCGTGCCCGTATGGCCACTAAGGGTGGTCGTGCCGTGCTCGCCCGTCGTCGCGCCAAGGGCCGCAAGCGTCTCACTGTCTAGCAGCGATACACACATCTCGCATGAAGACTATTAAGTCTCGGCAAGATTTCGAGCATGTGTTCAGTCAGGGGCGTCGTTTCAATCACCCTCTGATTCGAATGACCATATGTGAATCGGTTGGCGAAGGCGACTCCGGAAGGGTCGCCTTCGTTGGTGCTAAGCGACTCGGTTGTGCCGTCGTGCGCAACCGATCTAAGCGTGTGATGCGCGAGGCCGCCCGCAGCTGCGGATTTCCCGTTGCGGGTTATGACATCATCTTGTTTGCAACTCCCAAGACGAGGGTTTCCTCGCCGCAGGAGATGGACAAGGCGTTGCGTTCGCTTATGAAACGCGCCGGCGTTGCCGGGGAGGAGCGATGAGCAATCACGTTTTGCGACGTGTTGCCATCGCTCCTATTCGCATATATCAACAGGTTATTTCGCCCTTATTGCCTGACGCCTGCATTTATTACCCAACGTGCTCGCAATACGCCATCCAGGCGATTGAGAAGCACGGTGTTTTGAGAGGCTGCTGGCTTGCCGTGAGGCGCATCGCTCGCTGCAATCCCCTGCACGTCGGCGGTTATGACCCTGTGCCCTAGCGGGCACTCGCTATCGGAGGAAAACTTACATGTGGGATTGGATCGTTAACATCCTTTTCGAGCTGCTCAAGCTCATCCAGACCTTTGCGGTCGACTGGGGCCTGTCCATCATCATCCTGGTGGTCATCATCCGTCTGCTGCTGACGCCGCTCATGCTCAAGTCGACCAAGTCGACGGCTCGCATGCAGGTGCTGCAGCCCAAGATGCTCGAGATCCAGGAGCGCTATGCCGACGATCCCCAGCGTCAGGCCGAGGAGATGCAGAAGTTCTACAGCGAGAACAAGTTCAACCCCATGGCTGGTTGTCTGCCGCTGTTGATCCAGATGCCTATCCTGTGTGCCCTGTTTACGCTGCTGCGTAACCTGCCGCAGTACTTTAACGAGGGCACGTTCTCGTTCTTCAACATCCTGCCCGACTTGACCACCACGCCGAGCGCTTCCTTTGCCGATGGCTTTATGGTTGCACTGCCCGCGCTGGTCTGCCTGATCCTGTTCGCCGTCCTGACCCTGATTCCGCAGCTCTACATGTCGCGCAACCAGACCGGCCAGCAGGCTCAGAGCATGCGTATGATGGCCGTTGTCATGACGGTCATGATGCTTTGGATGGGCTGGAGCCTTCCCGTTGGTGTTCTGCTGTACTACGACGTCTCGTCTGCTTGGCAGGTTATCCAGCAGATTTTTGTGACGCAGAAGGTCATCGACAAGGCGAAGGCCGATGAGGAGGAGCGTCTTAAGAACGCGCCGCTGCAGGTTGAGGTCACTCGTCGAGAGAAGAAGCCGCGCCCGCACAAGAAGAAGTAGTGGGATATCAATCTTATTTAGGTACCTAACTTTTGGAGTACGTTATGTCTGAAGAGATCATCGAGGATATGCTTGAGGAGGTTGCCCCGCAGGTCGCGGGCGATTATCCCGAGATTGCACAGCGCTACAAGGCTGGTGAAGAGCTGACCGATGAGGAGCTCGACACCATTGCCGATGTTGCGATTTCCATCCTGCGTTCCATCCTTTCGCACTTCGATGCCGCCAACTCTCCTATCGATGAGTATGAGGGTGACGAGGGTGAGCTGATTTTGGATGTAACGGCTCCTGATCTTGCTGTTCTCATTGGCCGTCATGGTCGCACCCTCGATGCCCTTCAGGTTATGTTCTCTTTGCTGGTGAGCCGCAAGCTTGGCTTTAGGTATCCGGTTGTAGTGGACGTCGAGGGATACAAGAGCCGCCGTCAGGACAAGGTTGCCTCCATGGCTCAGTCTGCTGCCGAGCGTGCCATCCGCACTCATAAGAGTGTTTCGCTTCCGCCCATGAATGCCTACGAGCGCCGACTGGTTCACATTGCACTTCGTGGCAATGATGCCGTCGATACTCATTCTGAGGGTTCTGACCCTGATCGCCATGTGGTGATTGTTGCTCGATAATCTACTCGAGCTTATGCTAAGGGGACGTGGTTTCCACGTCCCCTTTTTTTGTCAAAAGTTCTCGATACACTGATTTTTGTCAGAAAGGAGCTTTCGTTGTTAGTACTTACCGATCAGCAGGCTGACGAGATGTTGAGTCGTCTAACTTCCTATTGCAAAGAGTATTCCTTGAGCGTAACTGATGTTGAGCTTAGGAAATGTATTCATCATTTGGACTTGGTTCTGGAAACAAATAAGACAACCAATCTCACCCGTATTCTTAACGTAGAAGATGCTGCCGTACTTCATATCCTCGACTCACTTGTTTTGCTCCCCTATATCAATAAGGCTCCAGAGGGAGCTTTGCTTGATATGGGTACAGGTGCAGGCTTCCCTGGTATTCCGTTAACCATATCCACGCATCGTAAAGCTACTTATATTGACTCTGTTGGCAAGAAGGTTGATGCTGTCAATTCTTTTGTTCATGCTCTTGGACTGAAACATGCTCATGCGGTCCACGATCGTCTTGAAGAATATGCTCGAAGCCATAAGAAGCAGTTCTCCGTTGTAACCGCCCGCGCCCTGGCCCCTCTACCGATTCTTGTTGAGTATGCGGCTCCGTTCCTCAAGGATGGAGGGCTATTTGTTATCACCAAGGGCAATCCTTCGGATGAGGAGCTTGCTTCCGGTATGTCAGCAGCTAAGATTTGCGGCTTCTCTTTGCTTCTGAATGACGCAATTGATTTACCTGAAGGCTTGGGTCACAGGGAGTTCATCGTCCTTAAGAAGAGTCATCCAGCATCCATTTCATTGCCTCGTGCAAATGGCATGGCAAAGAAGAATCCGCTTGCCTAGATGTTTCACGTGAAACATAATGGATACTAACAACTTGCAGTGTTTCACGTGAAACATGGCGGTTGATATCGATTCGGAATGTTTCACGTGAAACATCCTCCGTTTGACAGCTTTAATACACACCAGGAGGGACCGTGGGATTTCGCGACGTTAAGCGTTCTAAGAGCGCAAAAAACACGCGTATCATTGCAATCATCAATCAAAAGGGCGGCGTCGGTAAGTCAACGACGGCCGTAAACCTTGCAGCAGCACTGGGTGAGCAGGGTCGTAAGACACTGATTGTCGATTTTGATCCGCAGGGAAACAGCACCAGTGGATTCGGAATTGAAAAAGAAGACCTTGATCACTGCATCTATGATGCATTGTTGAACGATGTGCCGGCAGAATCGCTTGTTCTTGATACAAATTGCAAAAAGGTATTCGTAATTCCGGCTACAATTCAGCTTGCAGGCGCCGAAATTGAGCTTGTAAGCGCAATTGCTCGTGAAACCCGTCTCAAAGATTTGCTTGAGCCGATTCAGGACGAGTTCGATTTTATTTTCATTGACTGTCCTCCTTCGCTCGGCCTGCTTACTATCAACGCCTTGACCGCAGCAGACAGCGTTTTGATTCCGATCCAGTGCGAGTACTACGCACTCGAGGGCGTTACGAAGCTGCTTGAGTCAATGAAAATGGTCAAATCACGTTTGAACAAGGGCTTAGATACCTATGGTGTGCTTATGACCATGTATGACTCGCGTACCTCTCTATCGAATCAGGTTGTTGAGGAGGTTCAATCGTACTTTGGTGATAAGGCGTTTAAGACGCTGATCCCCCGTACGGTTAAAATCTCCGAAGCTCCGTCTTTTGGAGAACCGGTAATTACCTATGCACCTCAAAATAAGGGTGCGAAAGCGTATATGAACCTTGCAAAAGAGGTGATCAAGCGTGCCTAGTGTAAAGAAACGTGGCGGATTGGGACGTGGACTCAATGCTTTGGTCTCAGAGGCCGAGTATGAGACCGGTGGTTCGGCTGCAGCGGGTTCAAATGCATCATCTGAAACAAAACTGCCTATTGAGGATATTGTTCCCAACCCTAACCAGCCGCGAATTCACTTTAACGAAACTGAACTTCGCGAGTTGAGCGAGTCAATCCAAGAACATGGCGTTTTGCAGCCACTTTTGGTTCGCAAACATGGAAACGGCTATGAGATCATCGCTGGTGAGCGTCGTTACCAGGCGTCAAAGCTTGCAGGTCTTGAGGAACTGCCCGTCATCATTAAAGAAGTTAATGATGAAGAGATGTTGGCTCTCGCTCTTATTGAAAACCTTCAGCGTTCTGACCTGAATCCCGTCGAAGAGGCTAAGGGCTATCGACAGCTCATCGATGCCAGCGGTATGACGCAGGAGGCATTGTCGAAGGCAGTAAGCAAGTCACGCTCTGCAATTACAAACTCGCTGCGCCTTCTCGATCTTCCTGAAGTTGTTCAGCAGATGATTTTTGAGGGCAAACTTACTGCTGGTCATGCACGTGCGATTCTTGCAGTTCCCTATGAGGATGCTCGAATTCGACTTGCAGAGAAAGTAGTTGCAGAGGGCCTTTCCGTAAGAGCGACAGAAAATCTTGCTCCGTTGTTTTCTGCCGGAGAGACACCTAAGACGCCAAGGCCTGCAACGCCTCAGTCCTTTAAAAAGGCTGCCCGTGTGCTTCGTCAAGTATTTAATACCAACGTGCGTGTGAAGAGCTCGCGTGGAAAGAATAAGATTGAGATTGAGTTTAAAGACGAGGAAGAGCTCTCTCGTATTCTTGGCGAAATGATTCAGTTTGATCAAGGAGGCCAAGATGAGGAATAAGATTTTAACAGCGATTGCATTGGTGACGACTGTCGCGGCTGGTGCCTTTGCTGGCTATAAGATTGCGACAGACGATGAACTTCGAGGTCGTTTGCTTCGTGGCGCGCAAGATATCGTCGATACTTCCAAAAAGAAAATGGATGTTATGACGGAAGATGTTGCCATGCGTACTGCTCAGGTAACGAAGAATCCCAAGATTAATCAAGGTTGGGTTAGCAACCAATGGGAAAATGTAGGCTATTAGGTACCTAACAATTACTCAGCATATTTTGAGGGGTCCTTGTCTGATTCACGAGACAAGGACCCCTTATTTTGCCCGTAAAACATGGGACAGGTAGCAGCTGATTCAAAATTAAGGTCAATAAATGAAACGACCCCGGTTGCATATTCTGCAACCGGGGTCGTTCGATGTTTCACATGAAACGTTTTGGGGTGCGACTCCCCTATGCGTTCTTCTGAACCTTGAAGCGCTGCTTCAGCTGTCCGCAAGCGGCGTCAATATCGTTACCACGGGAGTTACGAATCGTGGTCTCGATGCCACGGGACTCAAGACGACGCTGAAGATCCTCAACCTTATGAATCGGCGACGGCTTGAGCGGGCTGCCCTCGATGTCGTTAAGCTGAATCAGGTTAACGTGGCACAGCGTTCCCTCGCAGAAGTCGCAGAGCGCCTGCATCTCGGGATTCGTATCGTTGACGCCTTCGATCATGGCGTACTCATAGGTCGGGCGGCGGCCAGTCTTCTCGGTGTAGAGTTGAAGTGCCTCGTGAAGGCGAAGCAGCGTGTACTTCTTAACACCGGGCATGAGCTTATTACGCGTCGACTGGATGGCGGAATGTAGGGAAACGGCAAGCGTGAACTGCTCGGGAATGTCGGCAAATTTACGAATACCGGGAATAACGCCGCTGGTAGAGACGGTGAGGTGACGAGCGCCGATACCGATGCCATCGGGGTCGTTGAGGATTCTCAGCGCCTTGAGAACCTCGTCGTAGTTGGCAAACGGCTCGCCCTGGCCCATGAAGACAACGCTCGTGGCGCGCTCGCCAAAGTCGTTGGATACATGAAGTACCTGGTCGACGATCTCTTGAGCGGTCAGAGAGCGCTTGAGGCCGTTGAGACCGGTAGCGCAAAAGGCGCAACCCATGCCGCAGCCTGCCTGGGTGGAAACGCAGACGGAAAGCTTGTTGCGGCGGGGCATGCCGACGGTCTCGACGGAAATGCCGTCATGGTACTCGAGTAGATACTTGCGAGAGCCATCTTTGGAAACTTGCTTGGTGAGTTCAGTCGGCGTGTCAAAGGCAAAAGCCTCTTTAAGTTGCTCGCGGAAAGCCTTGGGAAGATTGGTCATATCGTCAAACGAACAAACGTTCTTCTCAAAGACCCATTCGATGAGCTGCTTCGCGCGGAAGGCGGGCTGGCCAAGCTCGGCCACGAGCTCGCGAATATCGTTTTGGCTCAAGTCGCGAATGTCCTGAGATTTAGTCCTGGGATTCATGGAAGCCTTTCGATTTTGGGGAAACGTAGAGGGTATCGCTACAATATGGTATCAGCTGCAGAAATTATAGAGGAGGAGTCTGCCCATGCCGGGTAAAAGCCTAGAGAACATGCACGTAGCGGTCTTGGCGGGCGGTCATTCCGCTGAGCGCGAGATCTCGCTCAATTCGGGAAAGAACGTTGTGGTGGCGCTGAAGGAAGCCGGCTACACCTCGGTGGAGCTGCTCGATACGGCCGCTGACGACTTTATGGTAACCATGGCGACCGGCGGCTTTGACGTGGCGTTTATCGCCATGCACGGTGCCGGCGGCGAGGATGGTGCCATGCAGGGCGCCATGGAGACCCTGGGTATCCCCTACACGGCTTCGGGCGTGCTTGCCAGCGCCTGCGGTGCCGACAAGGAGGTCTCTAAGCTCCTGTACGCCAAGGCGGGCATTCCCATTGCCCCCGGCCTGGCGCTCGAAGTGGGAGATGAAGTCGATATCGATCATATCGTCGAGGTTTGTGGCGAGCGCTGCTTTGTGAAGCCGGCCGTCAACGGTTCCAGCTATGGCATTTCCCTGGTCCATGAGCCCTCCGAGCTGCCCGCGGCAATCGCCAAGGCGTTTGAGTACGGCAACAAAGTGCTGGTCGAGAAGTGCATCGAGGGTACCGAGATCACCGTCGGCGTATACGGCGAAGATGACGTGCGCGCTCTGCCGATTGTCGAGATTCGTAAGCCCGAGGACTGCGAGTTCTACGATCTGGACGTGAAGTATGTCGACCCTACGGACATCCATCGCATTCCGGCGCAGATTTCACCCGAGAATTATGCTCGCGCTCAGGAGCTTGCCTGCGCCGCTCACAAGGCCCTCGGTTGCCTGGGTATCTCGCGCAGCGATTTTATTGTGAGTGAGGACGGCCCCGTTATCCTCGAGACCAATACCATTCCCGGCATGACCGATACGTCGCTGTATCCGGACGAGATCCGCCACACCGACGACATGACGTTCCCGCAGGTCTGTGACAGCCTGATCCGTATGGGCCTTCGTCGAGCGGGCATTGCATGCTAATCGAGGACGCGGTTTCGTCAGGAACGCCGCAGTTTGTCATCGACTCTTATGCCACGCTTGCCGAACGCGCCAAAACGCAGTCCTTTGGTCTTATCGAGGAAGATGTAATTGTCCTCGATACCGAGACCACGGGTCTTTCGGTGCAGGACAATGACCTGATCGAGATCTCGGCGGCCCGTCTTTCGGGCCGCGAGATCGTCGACCGTTTCGATACCTTCGTGCATCCCAAGCAGCTGGTTCCCGCCGAGATTACCGAGCTCACAAGCATTACAAATGCCGATGTGGCAGATGCCCCGTCGGCCGTTGAGGCCGTCGCCGCTCTCGCCGATTTTGTCGGTGGTTGCCCGGTGATCGCACATAACGCCACGTTCGACCGCTCGTTTATCGAGTCGGTCAAAGGCGGCGTCAACGTGAGCGATATTTGGATCGATTCGCTGGCGCTGTCGCGAATCGCGCTTCCGCGCCTGGCCTCGCACAAGCTGTCTTTTATGGCCGATCTGTTTGGCTGTGACTCGGTATCACACCGTGCCAACGCCGACGTCGACGCCCTGTGTGGCGTATGGCGCGTGTTGCTCGTGGCGCTCACCGACTTGCCCCAGGGCCTCATGGCGCGCCTAGCCGACATGCATCCGGATGTGCCTTGGTCCTATCGTCCTATCTTCTCATTCTTGGCAGGGCAGAACCCTGGTTCTATCTTCTCTCTCAGCGCCGCTCGTGCTGACGTTCTCAAGGCCGATCGCGCCGACGATCGGGTGGACGCCGACGAACTGCCGGTCCTCAAGATGCCGAGTCGTGAGGAGATTGAGGCAGACTATGCGCCAGGTGGCCTGGTCAATCGCATGTACCCCACCTACGAGCCGCGTGATGAGCAGATCGCGATGGCGCTCGAGGTCCGCGATGCGCTGGTCACGGGCACTCATCGTGTAATTGAGGCGGGTACGGGCGTCGGCAAATCGATGGCCTATCTGGTGCCTATTGCCGAGGCAGCACGCCGTAACAACATCACGGTTGGTATTGCGACCAAATCGAACAATCTTGCCGACCAGCTCATGTACCATGAGCTGCCAAAACTTGCCGAGCAACTGGACGGTGGCCTGTCATTTTGCGCTCTCAAGGGATATGACCACTATCCGTGTCTGCGCAAGCTTGAGCGCATGAGCCGCAGCCAGGTCGAGATTACCACCAAGCGCGATCCGGCGGACACGCTCACAGCGGTCGCGGTCATTATGGCGTACGTCTGCCAATCAGCCGATGGCGACCTCGACTCGCTCGGCATTCGGTGGCGCAGCGTCAACCGCCCCGACTTTACGACGGCCTCGCGCGAGTGCGCTCGTCGCCTCTGCCCGTTTTTCCCTGATAAATGTTTGGTCCACGGCGCTCGCCGTCGTGCGGCGCATGCCGATGTGGTGGTCACCAACCATTCCCTGCTGTTCCGCAATGTCGCGGCCGAGGGCAGGATTTTACCTCCGATTCGTCATTGGGTAATCGACGAGGCCCATTCCATCGAGCGCGAGGCGCGCCGTCAGTGGGCGCGCGTGGTGTCGGCGGACGAATCACGTGTTCTGTTTGAGCGCCTGGGTGGCTCGAGCACCGGCGCGCTAAGCCAGGTTTCCCGTGATTTGGCAACCTCCGAGGGCTCTACGCTCTATCTGGGCCTTACTGCCAAGGCAACGTCGACGGTTGCACGCGCGAGCATGGCAATCGCCGACGTGTTCGATGGCGTTCGCGAGCTCGGTTGCCGTGCCCGTGGGGGTTATGACAATGCCAATCTATGGATTGGCCCCGAGCTGCGCGAATCTGACGACTGGCATGATTTCTTACAGTCGGCCTACACTGCCATCGACGCATTGGAACAAGCTGACAAGAGCGTCGACGCGCTGGTGCAAGCCGTCGCCGCCGACAAGCCCGAGGTTGTTGTCGACCTGGGTGATATCTCGCGCCGCCTGCACGAGCTGGCCGAGAACCTCAAACTCATCATTGATGGCACCGATGAACACTACGTGTATTCGCTGCAGGTCAATCGCAGGCTGCGTGCCGGCGGAGAGTCAATGACCGCAGAGCGCATCGACATTGGCGAGGCCTTGGCAACCGAATGGCTGCCCGAGGTCCACACGGCTATCTTTGCCTCGGCGACCATGACGGTGTCCAAAAGCTTTGAACACTTTAACCACGCGGTCGGCCTCGATCGCATCGGTGCTTCAACATCCTCATCGCTGCACTTGGACTCGAGCTACGACTTCGATTCGAACATGGCTGTAGTCGTTGCGGGCGATATCCCCGATCCGCGCGATCGTGAGAGCTATCTTACGGCGCTCGAGCGCGTGCTGGTCGACGCCCATCTTGCCATGGGCGGATCGGTGCTCACGCTGTTCACCAATCGGCGCGACATGGAAGACCTGTACGCCCGCGTTGAGCCCAAGATGGCCCGTGCGGGTCTGGAGCTCAACTGCCAGCAGCGCAACTCATCTCCTCGTCGCCTGCGTGATCGGTTTATTAACGAGCCGACTTCATCGCTTTTTGCGCTTAAGGCCTTCTGGGAGGGATTCGACGCCAGCGGCGAGACGCTGCGCTGCGTCATCATTCCCAAGCTGCCGTTCTCGAGCCCCACGGACCCGCTCTCGTGCGAGCGCAACCTGCGCGAAGACCGCGCTTGGGCGCGCTATTCGCTGCCCGAGGCGGTGCTCGAGGTCAAGCAGGCGGCCGGGCGCCTTATCCGCTCGTCGACCGATTGCGGCGTGCTGATTCTGGCCGACCCGCGCCTGGTGACGAAGGGCTACGGAAAGAAGTTCTTAACGTCGCTGCCCACGAGCTCCTACCAGCGCATCGAATCGGCGCAGATCGGGCACTATCTGCAACTGTGGCGCGCACGCCACGAACGGCGACGCTAAAGCGGACAGACGAGGGTTTTTGCCATATCGCACAGACGCTTTGACAGGGCGGGGTCATCCAAGATGTGGATGGCTCCGCCCGCTGCGATTATCTGGCTCAGCAGCCAACGCTCGGAGCCGTAATGCACGGTTGCCGTTGCCATGTCTGTTCCGCTGCGCTCGATTAGGGTGATGCCGGCCCAGTCCAGATGTTCCGCCATATCGAATGGCATCAAGAGCTTTGCGCTACGCTGCGTCCGGGCAAGGGAATCGTGGAGGGATGCGACGTCCGGTGCGTGAGACACGACGGAGTCTTCCGTCAAGGTGAGTCCCTCGATTTTATCCATGCGATAGATGCGCTGCTCATCGACTGCGATGTCCCAGGCAATCAGGTATGTTTGGTCGCCGTTTGCCGTAATGCGCAAGGGGTCGACCAGACGCTCGCGTGGCCGTGCATCGTCCATCGAGCGATACGAGATGCGGCAGCGAACGCCATCCTGAATGGCGCAGCTCAGCTGCTGCCAGTGCGACCCGTGGTTGACGGTGTCAAAGACGCGCTGGTTATAGCCGAGCTCTTCGGGTAGAAGGGCATGTCGAATCCGAGCTGCCGTCTGCGGCTCGATCCCCAACGATTCAAGTTCATGGTTGAGCACAGCGCCCTCGGCGGCACTCAGGCGCAACGGTAGCACACGCCCGGCGTCACCGGTGAGGACCACACGCTCGCCGCGGCATTCGCAGATGATGCGCGCGCCCGATTCTCGGTCCGCGAGCGTCGAGACGATCTCGAGAATCTCGTCGAGCGACACCCCCGTGATGTCAAAGCGGCTGCAAATCTCGGTTCGTGTCATGCCGCTCTCGCCGGCGGCGTAGAGGGCCTCCATGATGTCGATGGCGCGCGAGAGTCTCTGCTCGCTGGTGAGTTTACGCACGGGCATGCTCGTGCACCGTCCTTTCAATGAGGTGGTTCCACGCCTGCTTGAGCGATTTGGGGGCCATGGGCCTCATGCCGTCCATGGCGTGGGCCATGCAAAATGAGGCGGCGGCTTCAAGGTCGCGCACGTCAACGGTCCAGGTCCATCCCGCATCGGTGTATGCGAGCTCACCTCGCCCGCGCGTGAGGCCGTTGATCATATCGATCTGCGCCTGAGGGGCGAACGAGAACGTGGCTGCAACGGGCGGTCGGTCGGCAAAATCGAATTCAAAGAACAGATAGTCGTTGAGATTGAAGTCCGCAGGGATGGCGTAGGCCTTCGAGGGGCGCCAAGCGCGAACGATACGGTCGCAGCGGAATGTCCTGATGCCGTCGGTGACATTGTCGAGGCCGCAGAAGTACGACACGCCCTCGCGTTCGAACATGCCGTAGACGCAGACGGTACGTTCTTTCTGCTCGCCGCGTCCGTTCTGATATAAAAATCGCAGCGCGCATCGCTCGGCAAAGGCGCTCCATACCGCATCGACGGTGGGAGAGCGGCGGATCGGTGCTTCGTCCACCGTCGTCCTGCCGGTGAGATGGGCAATCTTGGAGCGAATATCGGCAAGCGGTGCGGCAAAAGTTGATGAGCCGGCCGCTAGTGTCTGGTCGATGGCGTTGAGCAGGATATCGGCGTCGTCTCCGGTGATGAGGCCGCCTGCCGCAAACGTGTGTTCGCGGTCGATTGTCCACGAGCTTTCCTCGGTCTCCTGCGCGCCGGCGGGGCGAACCTCCTTGATTAAGATGCCGCGTTCGAGCAGTTTGTCACGATCGCGTCGAAACTTGCGCTTATCCGAGTCGATATTGCCCGAGCCATATCCCAGGTCAGAATCCAAGACGATCTGCTCGGTCGTCAGCGGTTCGGGGGAGCTGTTGAGCACAAAGAAAAGATTGAGGATGCGCTGAGCCGTTTTATCGAAACTGGGCTCCGAACTTCCCTTTTTAATTGTCGCGGTCGTGTCGCTTGCCGTCATAGAGTCATCGCATGAGAAGGTGGTTTGCTGCCATGATTTTAGTCCGATATGGAGATTAGGCTATATCCTTGTCCGCTCGGGGCGTTAAGATGGCCCGAATTCGGTCGTTTGCGCTCGCTCGGGGTATACTTTTGACTATATACGGTTCTAATGTGCATGCATTGGGCCTATTTGTCGGATTATGGATGTGGAGCGCACATGGCGAACACCCAGAACTATATTAACCACCTGCTGCAGAACACCGGCATTACGCCGGCATGCAGCGAAGAAGAGCGCTTGGCTGCCGAGGATATCGCTCAGATCTTCCGCAACCACGGCTTTGATCCCGAGGTTCAGGAGTTCAATGCCCCGGCGCCCAGTAGGTTGGCATTTGCCGTTACCGGTATTCTTGCGTTTGCCGGTGCCCTGCTGATGGGCATCGGCGGCGGTATCGGCTTGGTCGGCACCTTGCTGGCCATTGTCGGCGCCGTTCTTTACGCGCTCGAACGCACGGGCCACCCCGTGGTTTCGCGCCTGGGCAAGACGGGCGTGAGCCAAAATGTCATCGCCTATCACAAAGCCTCGGGCCCTCTCGCGTCTCCGCGCAACCGCCCGGTGGTCGTTGTCGCACACTACGACTCTCCCCGTGCTGAGCTGCTCGCCCGCGAGCCCTATGCTTCGTATCGTGCGCTCATCGCCAAGCTGTTGCCCGTTGCCACGGTTGCCCCTGCTGCCGTTGCCATCCTGCGTATCCTG
>CATZTY010000003.1 GCA_958424475.1 uncultured Collinsella sp. | reverse complement strand
CCGCAACCACATCCGCTTTGTCACCGAGGAGCCCGAGGCCGAGCTCGTCGCCATCGCCGACGCCTTTGAGGGCGCCCGCGCCACGGCCGAGGCCGCCGGCGTGCCGTTTTACACCGATCCCGCCCAGATGATGGACGAGGTCAAGCCCGAGGCCGTCATTATCGCCACCCCCAACGACCTGCACCTGGGCGTTGCCCGCGAGGCTGTGAAGCGCAACATCGTGCCGCTGGTCGAAAAGCCGATCTCCAACGATCTTGAGGATGCCCAGGCCTTCGCCGCCGAGGCCGAGACCGCCAGCGTGCCCGTGCTCGTGGGCCAGCACCGTCGCCACAACCCCTTCGTCAACAAGGCCAAGGAGATCATCGAGTCCGGCGAGCTGGGCAAGCTCACCGTGTCGAGCTTCCACTACATGATCTATAAGAATGACGAGTACTTCGATGTCGAGTGGCGCCGCAAGAAGGGTGCCGGCCCGATCCTGGTCAACCTGGTGCACGACGTCGACCTGCTCCGTTACCTGCTGGGCGAGCCCGTTGCCGTCCAGGGTATGCAGTCCAGCGCCGCCCGCGGTTTTGAGACCGAGGACTCCGCCGTGGTCAACGTCCGTTTTGCCGATGGCGCGCTCGCAAGCATGACCATCTCCGACGCCACCGCCAGCCCCTGGAACTGGGAGGCAACCGCTCGCGAGGATCCGCAGTACCGCCCCTTCGACGCCGACGCCTACTTTATCGGCGGAACCTTGGGCGCCCTTTCGCTGCCCCGCCTGCACCAATTCTCCTACGACGGCGCCTCCAACTGGCACAAGCCGCTGCAGATGGAGATCCCGGCCGTCGACCCGGCGCTGCCGCACAAGATGCAGCTCAAGCACTTTGTGAAGGTTGTCCGCCGCGAGGTCGAGCCCGTCGTGACCCCCGCCGATAACGTCAAGACGCTCACGCTGCTTAACGCTATCAAGGAGGCCGCCGAGACCGGCCAGCTCGTCGAGCTGTAATGCCTTAAGAGCGGCCGCGGCAGAAACCCCATGCCGAACCCCTCGGTCCGCCACAAATATGCCCCTCTTCTTTGCCCCGCGAGCAGCCTCCTGCCCGCGGGGCTTTTTTCTACCTTGCCGACGATTTTTTGGGGCGGGGGCCCTTTTGCACCTCGGCTTGATTCGTCCGCCACGAAACAGTCTTTTGGGACGGGTGGTATTCTTGGTAGCTCTGTGCTGCAAACGCACCTTAAACGCAAGGAGTCCCATGGATCTTATCGCCCAGCTCGCCCGCGAGCTCAACCTTAAGGCCGCCAACGTCGAGGCAGCCGTCAAGCTCATCGACGAGGGCAACACCATCCCCTTTATCTCGCGCTACCGCAAGGAAGCAACGGGCGGCATGGATGACGTTGCCCTGCGCGCACTCGACGAGCGCCTGTCCTACCTGCGCAATCTCGAGCAGCGCAAAGAGGACGTCATTCTGCTTATCGACGCCCAGGGCAAACTCACGCCCGAACTCGAGCAGCAGATTCGCGAGGCCACGCAGCTGCAGCGTGTCGAGGACCTCTACAAGCCCTACCGCAAAAAGCGCATGACCCGCGCGCAGAAGGCCCGCGAGGCAGGCCTGGAGCCGCTCGCCAACATGATCATCATGCAGGCCTCGACCAAGGGCAGCGCGCTCGACGCCGCCACGGACTACGTCAACGAGGAGGCCGGCTTTGACACGCCCGAAAAGGCGCTCGCCGGCGCCGCCGACATCGTGGCCGAGACGGTGGCCGAGGACCCCGAGAACGTCGCCGACCTGCGCGCCTTTACGCAAAACACCGCCGACATCGTCGTCGAGGCGACCGACCCCGCCGAAAAGACTCCCTACGAACCCTACTACAACTTTGACGAGCCGCTGCGCCGTATTCCCAACCACCGCGTGTTGGCTATCGACCGCGGTGAGCGCGAGGGCAAGCTCCGCGTGCGCGTGAACGTCGACAGCGCTGCCGCCACGGCGCGCCTCGGCAGCCGCTGGCCCCGACGCCAGGGCGTGTTTGCTCCCATATTCGACGCCGCTATCGCTGACGGTTACAAGCGCCTCATGGCCCCCTCGCTGGAGCGCGAGGCCCGCGCCAAACTCACCGTTCGCGCCCAGACCGAGGCCATCAACGTCTTTGCCAAGAATCTTGAGGGTTTGCTCTCGGCACGCCCCGTGCGCGGCGCCCGCGTGCTCGCGCTCGACCCGGGCTACCGCACCGGCTGCAAGGTCGCCGTCATGGACGAGACCGGCAAGCTGCTCGACCACGGCGTGGTCTACCCCACCAAGCCGCGCCACGACGTCGCCGGCACCAAGCGCGAGCTCGCCCACCTCGTCAAGAAGGACGGCGTCAACACCATCGTCATCGGCAACGGCACCGCCAGCCGCGAGACCGAGGAAGTCGTCTCGGAGTTTATCGCCGAGCAGGCACCTGGGCTGCGATACACCATCGTCAACGAGGCCGGCGCATCGGTGTACTCCGCCTCCGAGCTCGCCAGCCAGGAATATCCCGACCTGGACGTCACCGTGCGCGGTGCCATGAGCCTGGGCCGCCGCCTGCAAGACCCGCTGGCAGAGCTCGTCAAGATTCCGCCCCAGTCCATCGGCGTGGGCCAGTACCAGCACGACCTTGACCAGGCCGAGCTTTCGCGCACCCTGGGCCACGTGGTGGAGGACGTCGTCAACCGCGTGGGCGTCGACGTCAACACCGCAAGCGCGAGCCTGCTGGGATACGTATCGGGCATCACGCCGAGCGTGGCCAAGAATATCGTGGCCTACCGCGAGGAAAACGGTGCCTTTACCGATCGCCGCCAGCTTAAGAAGGTCCCCAAACTGGGACCCAAGGCATATCTCAACGCCGCGGGCTTCCTGCGCATCAGCGGTGGCAAGAACCCGCTCGACGCGACAAGCGTCCATCCCGAGAGCTACGAGGTAGCCACGGCCGCCCTGGAGCGCGCAGGCGTTAAAGCCAGTGAGCTCAGCCGCGGCGGCGTACCCGACATCGAGCGCCGCCTGGGCAGCATCTCGGCGCTGGCAAGCGACCTGGACTGCGGCACCCTCACGCTCATCGACATTGTCAACGAGCTCAAGAAGCCCGGTCGCGACCCGCGCGACGACGCGCCCGAGGTGGTCTTTAGCCGCTCGGCACTTTCCATCGACGACCTGGAGCCCGGCATGGAGCTCAAGGGGACGGTGCGCAACGTTGTGGACTTTGGCGCCTTCGTCGACGTGGGCGTGCACCAGGACGGCCTCGTGCACATCTCCAAACTGGCCAACCGCTTTGTCAAGCACCCGAGCGACGTGGTGCGCGTCGGTGACACGGTCAAGGTGTGGGTTGAAAAGGTCGATCGCGACCGCAAGAAGATCTCCCTCACCATGGTGCAGGGGAAGTAAACCGCCAAAGCAAGGGTACCCCCTGTAGCGACGTGCAAAATCGCGAGTATTCTGTAATTTCCGCCGTTCCGAACGCCCCACAGAGACAATAACGTCAAAAACAGCCCCCGTTTTAGCGACATTAGAGCCAGAACGGGGGCTGTTCCGTGCTTCACCCAACTGGTAAAAGCCTTTACCTTGCTGAATATTCTCAATTTTGCACGGCGCAGGCGGGGGTACCTTTGTCCACGGCAGGATATGGAAGCCAATCACCAACCTACTTGTAAGCTCGTGTCGGCAGCCCCGGCCTTTCCTTTGCCTAGCGCGACCCTCGCGAAGCGCGTGAGCGATAGGGAAAGGAAAGGCCGGGGCGAACAACCCGCGGCGCAGCCAGTGTTCGCGTTACGGCAGGATATGGAAACCGAGCGAGGCGATATCCTTGGCAAAGCCGCGCACGGTGTCGAGCGAGACCTCGTACGGATCACGGCCGATGTTCTTGCGCTTGGCCAGGATGCTGTTGGGCACCGTGATGATCTGGCAACCGCAGGCTTCGGCCTGGTAGATGTTGATGAGCTCACGCGTGGACGCCCACAGGACCTCGCAGTTGGGCTTGGCGGCGGCCTTCTTGACCGACTCCGTCATAAACGGAATGGGGTCGACGCCGGTATCGGCGATACGGCCGGCAAAGAGCGAGATGATGGACGGCGTCTCGGCGTCAACGGCCTCGACCATCTCGTCGACCTGCTCGGGCGTAAAGATGGTGGTGACGTTAACCTTGATGCCGTCGGCCGAAAGCTTGCGGACCAGCTCGGCGGTGGACTCGCCCTTGGTGGTCACGCACGGAATCTTGACGTAGACGTTCTCGGCCCAGGTGGCGATCTCGCGAGCCTCGACCTCCATGGTCTCGACGTCGTCGGCAAAGACCTCAAACGACACAGACACATCGGTGATGTGGGCCAGGACCTCCTTGGCAAACGCGCGGTAATCCGTCACGCCGCCCTTCTTCATAAGGGACGGGTTGGTCGTGAAACCCTGAACGTTGCCGTTCTCGTACATGTCGAGCATGCCCTCGAGGTTTGCACCGTCAGCGAACACCTTGATTGCCATCTGCCTGATTCCTTTCGTTTGCACGCGGACGTTGAACTGCTAAACACTTTACCTATGTTTATCAAGGCGTGAGCTGCGGGTTTTTATCTTCTCGGCGAACGGTATAAACGCTTTAGCGTTTTTGAGCACACCCTCCAGCGGCAAAACGATTTTGCAGGGCGGGCCGATTTGAACCGCCCGCCGCGGGTGAACGGTAATTGGCGGTTCCCGCTAGATCAACCCAAAGTGACGCATCGCTGTGACGGTACCGTCGTGTGCGACATCGTCGGTCACGTAGTCGGCGAGTGCCTTGACCTCGGGCATGGCGTTGCCCATGGCCACGGCCGTCTCGACCGCAGCGAGCATACCCAGATCGTTGCCGGAATCGCCAAAGCCAAAGGTGCGCGCGTTGCCGGTGCGACCCAGGTATTCCAGCGCTCGCGCCACGCCCACGCCCTTGTCAATGCCCTTGGGGCTCAGCTCGCGATTTTGACCACCGGTGTTGCACAGCTCAAACTCGCGATCGATAAAGCCGTCATCGCCGGCTACGCGAGCCAAACTGGGCACACTGAGGCATACCTTGCCCACGCGCAGACTGCCGTCGACGCGCATCTCCTCGGCGCTGTGCACCACAGAAGTGCCGATCAGAGACGACTGCTCAACGCCCACAGGCTCCAGCGCAAAGGTCGCAGCATTGGACTCGAAAAAAACCTCGATGCCGGCATCCACAACGCGACGCGCGAGCTCCGCGATAACGTCTTCGTCAAAGCAGTCCTCGTGTACCACACGGCCCTCGACCTCGAGCGTGGCACCCGCCATGGCAACGATGCCCGCGGGGTCAAGCGCACGCAGGCTATCGGCGATAAGCCACAGGGGGCGGCCCGTGCAGATAAATGCCTTGTGCCCCGCATCACGCAGTGCATGAAACGCCTCAACCACCGTCTGCGAGGGGCGAACCGCCGAAAAGTCCTTATCGGTCATATCGTCGGGATCGAACGACGTCAGCGTGCCGTCCACGTCAAAAAAGAGCACGGCGGAATCGGGGCACGCATCAATCATATGGGTTCCTTTCGAGGATAAGGGCAAACGAAGCATCCATCATATAATGGAGCGACGCAACCAGAGAGGTCACCCATGGAATTTTACGCAAGCTGCCCCGAAGGCTTTGAGTCCGCACTCGCCGATGAGCTTAAACGCCTCGGGCTTTCGCATGTTCGCCGGCTGAAGGGCCGCGCCACGTTTGAGGGCGAGCTCGAAGAAGGCTACCGCGCCTGTCTGTGGTCGCGCCTAGCGAGCCGCGTGTTTGCGGTGCTCGGGCGCTTTGAGGCGCAGGATGCCGATGAGCTGTACGATAGCGTTTACGACATCGCCTGGGAGAACATCGTCCGCCCCGGCGCCACCATCGCCATTACCGCCCGCGGCGTGACCGAGCAGCTGCGCAACACGCGCTTCTCGGCCCTGCGCGCCAAGGACGCATTGTGCGACCGCCTGGCCGAGACCACGGGCCGTCGCGCCGACGTCGATGCCGCCGACCCCGATGTTCACCTACTGCTTTCGTTGCGCCAGCGCCGCGCGAGCATAAGCCTAGACCTTTCGGGCGACCCGCTGTTCAAGCGCCTGCCGCCCGCGGCGACCCGTGCCGGCGAGGGCGCGCACGTGCTGCGCCCCGACTACGCCGCTCTGGTGCTGGCGCAGGTCGGCTGGACCGCACTGTGCGAGCGCGAGCTGACGGCCGATGATTACGAGAATGAAGCCCTGCCCACGCTGATCGATGCCTCGTGCGCCGGCGGCGGTCTGCTGCTGGAGGCCGTGAATATCCTGACCGACCGCGCCCCGGGCGCCGCACGCGAGCGCTGGGGCTTTGAGGGCTGGCAGCTGCACGACGCTGTCCTGTGGGAGCAGCTGCTTGCCGAGGCGCGCGAGCGCGAGGCGGCAGCGCGCGAGCGCCAGGCGCGCATCGTGGCCGTAGACATCGACCCCGCCGCCCGCAAGACTGCCGAGCGTATGATCAAGTGCGCCGGCTACAGGCGTTTCGTCGACTTTTGCGCTGCCAAACCAGCCACCGTGCTGGACCATGCAGGCGCTGTCGCCGGCGCCGCCGTAGTCGCAGACACCACCGAGACCCCGCTTTCGCTCATGCACGACGCCATGACGCTGGTCGGCGAGCTGCGCCGCGCGCCCGAACTCGCTTCGGCACCGGTCGCCACGCTCGCCCGCGATGGCCTTATGGCCCGCGCGCTCCATGCCGAGCCTGCGCGCTCCATCGCCGTCATGCCCAATAACGAGGAGGCGGCTATTGAGGTCTGGCCCTCGCTCGACCACGCCGCCGCGGCATTCGAAGCTGCGACCAGCGCAGATGCCGAACAGCAGACCGCAGACGCTCAAGACGAAGCCGCCAACACTCCCATGCCCGAACCTGCCGCCACGCTCGACCTGGGCGACGGCAAGCCGCTGCCCGTGCTCATCCCCGAGTCCGAGCAGTTCGCCAACCGCCTGCGCAAGAATGCCCGTCTGCGCCGCAAGTGGGCCAAGCGCGAGGGCGTGAGCTGCTACCGCGTCTACGATGCCGACCTGCCCGATTACTCCGCCGCCATCGACCTGTACGAGGGCTGCCCGCAGACGCCGGGCCGCTGGCTCGTCATCGCCGAATACGCCGCGCCCAAGACCATCGACCCCGCACTGGCCCAGGCCCGCATGCTCGACATTCTGGCCATCGCACCGCGCATCCTAGATGTTCCGGCCGAGCACGTGCACGCCAAGGCCCGCATGCGTTCGCGCGGCGGCTCGCAGTACGGTAAGCAGGGCGCCGGCAAGGGCGGCTCGGGCGAGCGCGCCAACATCGCGCGCCGTCGCCTGCCGCTCATCGAAGAGGGTGGACTCACCTTTGCCGTCAACTTTGACGACTATTTGGATGTGGGCATCTTCCTGGACCACCGCGTCACCCGCAACCTGGTGCGCGAACACGCCAAACAGGCACGCCGCTTCCTCAATCTGTTCGCCTATACCGGCACCGCCACCTGCTATGCGGCCGACGGCGGCGTCGAGGAAACCGTGACAGTCGACCTTTCCAACACCTACCTGGACTGGGCCGAGCGCAACATGCGCCAGAACGGCTTTGTGGGGCCGCAGCATCACTTTGTGCGCGACGACGTGCTCGCCTGGATTCGTGACCAGCGCCAGACGCGCAACCGCTGGGACCTGATCTTTGTCGACCCGCCCACGTTTTCGAACTCATCCAAGATGGGCCGCCGTACTTGGGATGTCCAGCGCGACCATGTTGAGCTTTTGGCCGGCGTATCGCGCCTGCTCGCACAGGGTGGCCACGCCATCTTTAGCTGCAACCTGCGCGGCTTCCGTCCCGAGACGCGCAAACTCGCGCGCGCGGGCGTCGTGCTGGAGGACATTACGGCGCAGACCATCCCCGAGGACTTCGCACGCAACCAGAAGGTGCACCACTGCTATATCGTGCGCCGCCTGCCCATCGAGGATGCCATGGCTGAGATCGGCTTTAGCGCCGAGGAGATTGCCGAGCGTGTCGAGGAGCTGCGCAACCCCGAGGCCCGCAAGCCTCGCGCGGCAGTACCCGCGCACGCGCAGGCCGGAGACCGAGGGCCGCGCGGCGACGGCAAACCCCCCCCTGCCGGCAAGTCCAAAAAGAAGAAGTTCTACGCCAGCAAGCCCAAGGGCAAATAACAAAGTTGCGGTGGAATACGGACTGTTTTGCCTGGAATTAGGCAAATTTAGACCGTATTCCACCGCAACTCATATTGGGATGGTGGTTGGCGATCTAGCCTTGGGTGACCAGGCGATAGCCGATACCCACGTGCGTCTGAATATAGCGCGGATGCGCGGGGTCGGACTCGATCTTCTTGCGCAGCGTGCCCATAAAGACACGCAGGCTCGCCAGGTCGCTCTTAGTTGCCGTGCCCCAAATCTCGTGCAGGATAAACTGGTGCGTCAGTACCTTGTCGGCGTTGTGTGCCAGCAGGCACAGGAGCTTATACTCGATCGGCGTCAGATGCAGTTCCTCGCCATCCATCGTGGCGATGCCGGCATCAAAATCGATATGCAGCTCACCGGTATCAAACGAACCCTCGGAGGCAACGCCGCCCGTCTGCGCATACGAAAGGCGCCTGAGCGTCGTGCGAATGCGCGCGAGCAGTTCCTCGACCGAAAACGGCTTGGTCAGATAGTCGTCGGCGCCGGCATCGAGCGCGCGGATTTTGTCCGCATCCTCGCTGCGCGCCGAGACCACGATAATCGGCATGCCCGACCATGCGCGCACCGACTCCACCACCTTGACGCCGTCCATATCGGGCAGACCCAGGTCGAGCAGCACAATGCTCGGTGCCTGCGATGAGGCGGCAGCGATGGCGGCATGGGCGGTCTCCACGGCCATATGACGCAAGCCGTGCGCCTCGAGCGCGGCAACAATAAGATTGCGAACGGCGGGGTCGTCCTCAACGACCAAGATGAGCGGTTTTACGGCAGAGTTCGGCACGACGCTACTCCTTATCAAACGAAACATCGGCGACGGGAAGCTCAATCGTAAAGACCGAGCCGTGCGGGTCCGCCGCGGCAACCTCTATGCTACCGCCATGCGCCAGCGCAATGGACCGGCAGAGCGAAAGCCCCAGGCCCACACTACGGTGGCTGTCGGCCAGGCCATGGTTGGCGGTATAGAACGACTCAAAGATCCGCTCACGATCCTCGGGTGCGATGCCCGGACCATCATCGGCCACCGAGCACGCCACGCGTCCATCGTCGACGCTAATCGAAATCATGATATGCGAGCCTGTGGGCGTATAGGTGATGGCGTTGTTCACCAGATTGACCACCAGCTGCACCATCAGGCGCGCATCGACGTTGACGAGCGCCGGCTCATCGCACGCCACTACCTTAAGGTCGTGCTCGCGCACGGCAGGGTTCACGTGGCGCAGCGCCTCCTCGACGATATCGTCCATGAGCTCGAGCGTGGTCGACAGGCGCATACCGCCACCCTCGAGCTTGGTGATGGCGAGCAGGTTCTCGACGGTGGCGTTGAGCCATTGCGCATCCGAGCGAATGGACAGGAGCAGGCCGCGGCGCGTCTGGGCATCGAGCACCGCAGTGCCGGTCGAGCCCTGGTCGAGCAGCACGTCGGCATTACCCGAAATACTGGTAAGCGGCGTGCGCAGATCGTGCGAGATGGAGCGCAGCAGGTTGGCGCGCAGTTGTTCGTTTTTGGCGAGCACCGCCGCCTCCTCGCGGGCCTCCATGGCGCGGGCGCGATCGAGTGCCAGCTCGCCTTCGCTCACGATGGCATCGGCAAGTGTTCGCTCCTCGTGCGTCAGCACGTCGGGCTCGGCAACGATAGCCAGCACGCCCACCACCGAGGCGGGGTCGCCCGAGCGCGCGAAGCCGTCGCCTGTGCGAACCGTCAGGTAGATGCCATAAAACGCCGAGCCGCCAAACGTGGCGTCGAGCGGCGTTCCCACATAGGCGGACGCCGAGAGCCGCGGCGGCATCTGCGGCGCCAGTTCATGCACCGGCGCGGCATCGCCCACGGCCGTGTAAGTCGCGCGCGGCAGCAGGTCATCGCCCTCGGCGTCGGCGCTGTACCACACGACCGGACAGCCCGAAAGACGCGCCAGCTGCGTTGCCATGGCATGGACAATCTGCTGCTGATCGGCGCACCGCTGCAGCATACGGTTGGTCTCGAGCACCATATGCGTACGGCGGTCGCTGGCAGCGGCCTGCGCCAAGGCGCGGCGCAGGGCCAACGCAATCGAGCTCGACACAAGCGAGACCACGAACATGATGAAGAACATGCCGGGATAGCCGCGGTCGATAAGCGACAGCGAGTAGCGCGGGTCGACAAACAAGAAGTTGTAGAGCGCCACGGCGGCAGCCGAGCTCAGCAAGCAATACAGGCGACTCCAGGTAAAGAAGGCGCACAGCTGAACGGCGAACACATAGACGATCATGATGCTCGGCGCGAGACCCGGATGGTCGAGCAGCGCGCCCACAATCGTCGCCGCGACCAGCAGCCCCACCGACACGCAGGCGTCATACAGAGGAGTGCGGCGCGTCAGCGTTGTGCGCCGCCACCAAAAGCTATCGGCAATATCGCCATCCGTACGGACGTCCATCAGCGCCCCGCCCCTCTCTCAAAAACAAAAACCACCACAAAGGGACAGGCACCTTTGTGGTGGTTTCCCTTGTGGTGGTTCCAAGTGTATAGCCTTTGCAACCGGCGGTCGCTAGACAAACAGCGCGTGCGCGAGCAGGGCACACACGCACACCGCTCCAAATACCAGTGCCACGATCGAAATTACGCGATCGGCCATATCCATGTTGGCACGATTCGTAAAGAACCGATCTTCGGCGGCGTCGACGCGCGCCTCACGCACCATTTCGACCACCGCCTCACGGCCATCGAGCGCCTTTGTATCCATGTTTACCTCCCCGGCCTCATGCTTATCCATCGAAAACCAACTTCGTGCAACCCGTCGGCGCCTACGGCCGCTCGTTGGGGGCCAGGCGCTGCATCTTGTTCACGGCCTTGAACTTGGTGAACAGCGGCACGTACTCAAAGCTCACGTTGGAGTTCTCCAGGCCGTACCAGCGTGCAGGCGTGCCGGCGGCGCGACGAATGATGTACTTGAGCGTGATGGCCGTACGCTCGCTCGGCTCCACATCGCTTTCGGGCGCCAGAAGCTTACGGATCAGGACGAACTTGAACGTACCGATGTTACCCGGATCCTTGTAGACCGAGTAGTCATGCGTCTGCGGCGGCAGCTCGCCGGTGGCAGCCAGGTCCGGAACAACCTGGCGCAGGTAGGCATTGACGCGCTGGTTGATCTTGTAGCCCAGGTACAGATGTACGCGGAACACGTAGTCGGTGCCGAACGTCTCGACAGAATAGGCAAAGGTGTGCGGTTCGTCCATGGTCTCGACATTCACGAACCACCAGGCGCGGGCGCGCTTGGGATGCTTGTCCAAGATCGAATAGACGATATCGCGGTCGATGTAGTCGGTATGGGTGTCCTTGGTCAGGTACACGATGTTGTCGCTCAGACGCTCGTAGCGATCGTCATCGCGCAGGCGCTTGAGCTGCGGCAGGTAGCTGCGCAGCGGCAGCAGCGTAAACTGGCGCTGCTCGACCGCCGTGCCGTTGTACCAGCACACCATAATGCCCATGATGAGTGCAGCCATGAGGATGGTGAAGTAGCCGCCGTGGAAGAACTTGGTGAGCGAGCTCACGAAGAAGAAGCCTTCGAGCAAAAGGAAGAAGGCCGCGAAGATCCACGGAGCAACCTTGAGCTTGCGCTCCTCGTGCAGGTAGAAGAAGAGCAGCAGCGTGGTGCACATCATAGTCAGCGTAATGGCAAGGCCGTAGGCGGCTTCCATATGCGCCGAGTTCTGGAACAGCAGCACCACGATGACGCAGCCGACAAGCATGACGTTGTTGACCATGGGAATATAGAGCTGGCCTTTGGTCTCGGCAGGGTAGAAGACCTGCATGTGCGGCATGAGGTCCAGACGGCTGGCCTCGGACACCAGCGAGAATGCGCCGGTGATGAGCGCCTGCGAGGCAATGATGGCCGCGACGGTGGAAAGGCCGACGGCAAAGGGACGCAGACCCGGGGCGAGCATCTGGTAGAACGGGTTGAGGTCGGCAATGCCCATGAGCTCGGGGTTGGCGGCGTTGTTCATAAGCCAAGCGCCCTGGCCCATATAGGAAAGCAGCAGGCAGCACTTAACGAACGGCCAGGTAGCGTAGATGTTGCCGCGGCCGACGTGGCCCATGTCGGAGTAGAGCGCCTCGGCACCGGTGGTGGCGAGGAAGCAGCTGCCCAGAATCATGATGCCCGCGTGGTTGTTGGGGCTCAGCAAAAAGGCGATGCCGCGCACCGGGTTGAGGCACAGCAGCACGGCGGGGTGCTGGAAGACAAAGAACAGACCCGTGCCGCCCAGGAACAGGAACCACAGCGTCATGATGGGGCCAAAGGCGTGACCGATCTTGGCCGTACCGATGCGCTGTACCAAGAAGAGCACGATGATGATGGCGAGCGTAATGGCAACGACGCGGCCCTGGTCATCGCCCAGCACGGCATGGACCGCCGGGATGGTGCGCAGGCCCTCGATGGCCGTGGTAACGGTAACGGCAGGTGTCAGGATGCCGTCGGCAAGCAGTGCGGCGCCACCCAGCATGGCGGGGATGATAAGCCACTTGCCGCAGCGCTTGACCAGACTGTACAGGGCAAAGATGCCGCCCTCACCATGGTTATCGGCGCGCAGCGAGATGAGCACATACTTGATGGTGGTCAGCAGCGTGACCGTCCACACGACAAGGGAGAGCGCGCCAAGCACGAACTCCTCCGTCACACTTCCGATGCCGCCGTTGCCGGCAACGAGCGCCTTGGTTACATACATAGGGCTGGTGCCGATATCGCCGTACACCACGCCCAGCGTGACGAGCATCGCCGAGATGCTCACAGGAATCGCAGCGTGCGAGGCTGCCTCCTTGGCCTTTTGTTCCATAAGCCGGTTTCCTCCCAACTTTAATGTTCGAAGGAATTATAGGTAATCGGCCCATGTTTGAATGGCACTGTTTTCCCAGCTAGATAAACATTTATACGGCCTTTAGGCCACCTCGGCGATATGGAATGTGACAAAGGGACTGTCCCTTTGTCACATCGCCGCATTCGTTACTTGCCGAGCCAGTTTTTGAACCACCACTCCATGGAACGGCTCATCTCGGCCATAAAGGGGCTCGTGTGCTTGCGGGTGTAGATATCCACCACGCGCTCCCCCACCTCGCGGGCATGCGGACGGAACATCGCGTCCATCTCGGCCACCTGCGCATCCATAGTCGCGTCGTCCGCACGGCAGTAGCGCTCCTCGTGCACCAGGTTCACCACAGGATGTGCAATGGCCGGGCGCTCCTTACGGGGCGTGCCGATGATGAGCATCGACAGCGGCATGGTATAGGGCGGCAGATCGAGCAGCTCGGCAACTTCCTCAGCATTCTCGACGATATCACCGATATAGCAGCTCCCCAGGCCCAGGGCCTCGGCGGCAACCACGGCGTTTTGCGCGGCGATCACGGCATCCTGAGCCGCGATGGCAAAGTCGCCCAGGCCCGGTGCACGACGGGGCGCCTTGCCCGTGCGCTCGACAAACTCGGGCTCAAAGCAGCCCACGTGCTCAAACAGATCGATCCACTTGGCATAATCGACCACAAATATTAGTGCCCAGGGCGCCTTGGCGATCATGGGCTGGTGGTCGCACAGGTCGGCCAGACGATCCAGCGTAGCCTGCTCGCGAATGCTCACGATGGAATACATCATCATGGCGCCCGCCGACGGCGCGCGACTCGCCGCATGCAAAATTGCCGCCCGCTGCTCGTCGGTCACCGCCACGGAACGGTCGTCGTCATCACGCGCGAAGGCACGCGTGGAGGAACGGTGCTCCAACGTGTCCAGCACCGCATTGCCCGTGGTCTCGACCGGATAGCCACACGTATCCACAGCCTTGGTGCAAACTTGCTCGTTCATCGCCTCATCCTCGCTAATTCTTTAAGAAGCCTTTACGTTTCCGTGTAATTCCCGTCCATTATCGCGCAGGTCGCCACTACATTGCGCCACACCGCCACACGTGCGCGTTAATATGGCTGGTTGTTGTGCGCAGACACCAATTGCAGCGCATATCTTGGTAACAATCGGGTAAACCCCCGCTTTCGTACGTTTTAGTTTGTGAGGAGTCTCAGCATGTTCGCTGCCGCCATCTCGCTCGTCGGTCTTGCGGCGACCGTCTACCTTGTCTTGCGCGAGGCCAAGGCCATTCGCGCTCAGTCGGGCACCGTTGCCAAAAGCGCTCTTGGGTGGAGCGTCGCCTTCGGCCTGTTCCAGGTCTTTTTGACCATTTGGGGCGCTATTGGTCTCGTCGCGCAAAACGAGCCGCTCGCCTTTGTGATGCTCATCCTGACCAATGCCATCCTCACCGGCTGCGCTTGGGCCAGCATCGCCCGCGACCGCATCGCCACGCGCGTCTTTGCGTTCGCCAAGCCCGACGCCCCCGCCCCCACCGGCAAGCTCGCCCGCCTGCGCGGAGCCTTTGTGGGCAAACCGCTCGTCGCCGCCGTCTTGTGCCTGTTGCTCGCCGGCGTTTTTGCGCTGCTGGGCATGGAGGTCTCGTCCAACCACGACTTTACCTGGGTCTACCCCCTGTGCATCCTGCTCGAGTGGGCCATCATCACCGTGCTCATGACCGGCCTGTTCTTCCTGTTCCAGCGCCACGGCGCAGCTCCCGCCGTCCTGGCCTTTGCCCTTTTTGTCCTGGGCATTGCCGAGTTCTTCGTCATCACGTTTAAATCCATGCCCATCCAGCCGGGCGACCTTTCGGCCATCTCCACCGCCGCTGCGGTCGCCGGCACCGGCTACACCTTCTCGATCTCGCTGTTCTGCGTGCTGTCCATGGGCTTTACCGCCATCGCCATGCTGCTATGCGAGTACGCCGGCCTGGTGGCACCGCACCGTCAGAAGGGCGCCGCCAACGCCAAGCGCATGCTGCTCACCAACCTGCTCGTGGCCGTGCTGTGCCTGGGCGGTGTGACCGCGCACGTCACCCTCATCGACTACTACAACACCCTCGGCATCACCGTCTATACCTGGCGCCCGCTCGAGAGCTACTGGCGCGAGGGCTACCTGCCTGCCTTTATTAGCGCGGCACAGTCCATCAAGCCGCCCAAACCCGCCGACTACTCCGTCGACGATGCCAAGGCCACGCTCAAAAAGTACGCCAAGGCCTACGACAAGTCCGACGCGGCCAAGAGCGACGAGCGCGCCGCCGCAAAGGAGCAATTCGATAGCGAGAAGCCCACGGTCATCGCCATCATGAACGAGACGTTCTCGGATCTGTCGATCTATCAGAACATGCGCGCCGGCTACGAGGGTCCGCAGTACTTTAAGAGCCTGTCCAACTGCCTCAGCCGCGGCAAGCTCTACGTGAGCGCCTACGGCGGCGGTACCGCCAATACCGAGTTTGAGTTTATGACCGGCAACTCCATGGCCAACCTGGGCTCGGGCGTGTACCCCTACACCATCTACAACATGGAGACGACCGGGAACCTGGCAGAGCAGTTCAAATCGCTCGGCTATTCCACCACGGCTATGCACCCCAACCACGCGACCAACTGGAACCGCGAGAACGTCTACAAGGACTTTGGCTTTGACCAGTTCCTGTCCATCAACGACTTCCAGGGCGCCGATACCCTGCGCGGCATGGTGACCGACCAGGCGACCTACGACAAGATTCTTGAGCTGCTCGACCAGAACGCCGATCCGCAGTTTATCTTCGACGTGACCATGCAGAACCACTCGGGCTACGACACGGGTCTGTTGCCGGTCGACAAGCAGATGCGCCTGAATATCGACACGACCGACCTGGACGCCAAGACCGTCGAGGACGGCACGCTCTCCGATGTCGACGAGTATGTCTCGTGCATCGAGCAGTCCGACCAGGCGCTTCGCTACTTCCTCAACGCCCTGAGCAAGCTCGACCGTAAGGTGGTCGTGGTGTTCTGGGGCGACCACCAGCCGTTCTTCCCGTCCAAGTTCAACGATAAGTGGTTTACCGGCGAGGACGACGCCACGCACCAGGAACGTCTGTGGCAGACCGACTACATCATCTGGGCCAACTACGACGTTGCCGGCTGCGACCAGACGAGCGAGGTCGACGACCTGTCCACCAACTACCTGTCCACCCAGCTCATGCAGCTAATCGGCGCGCCGCTGACCGACTACCAGAAAGCGCACGTGACGCTGCGCGAGTCGCTGCCCGCTATCAACTCCGTGGGCTACGAGGACGCCAGCCTGCGTTGGGCGCTCTCCTCCAACGTCACCGGTGACGACGCCGAAGCCGCAGCCGCCACCAAGGCGCGCGAGGATTACGCCAAGATGCAGTACTACGAGATGTTCCGCGACGGCAAGAACGTGTACACCGAGCACTTCCAGACCGAGGCCAACGAGACCGACCCCAACTTGGCGCCGGGTACGACCAAGATCAAGTAGCGGCGCGTCTTAACTGGTTCGTCTGCCCGGCGGCGCGGAACGTAAGGTTCCCTGCTCGGACAGTCCTGCTCGCACGGAGAGCACATTAAGTGCTCTCCGGCTCGTGCGGAACTCGCGATGAACCTTACGTTCCGCGTCGCCGGGCAGACGCCTCAGTGTTGAAACGCGGCTTGTCATGGGGACATCTGCTGAACATATATAAGTTGAAGGCCACGTCATGTGGCCTTTTTGCATCCGGAAACCGTGTCCCAGAATTCTTGTCTGGAATGGGATGCAGTTTCCGCTTGGGACCCGATTGGGAAAGTGTGTCCCACTATTCAGCTGGATTCCGGGATGTATTTTCCGGTTGAGGCTCGTTGGGAAAGTGCGTCCCACTTTGGGGGCTGATTCTGGGACGTGGTTTCCGGTTGGCTCTCATTGGGAAAGTTGGGACCTCGGACAAAATCTCGGACCCAATCTGGGTCCAGGAGGGAGTCCGATGTATACGAAAGAGGAGCGCGAGGGGATTCTCTGGGAGTTCCACCGGAGCGGCCTGTCCGCCCCCGCCGCCTGCAGGAGCCTGCCGCTTTTCCCGAACAAGGACAACCTGTATGCTTGGCTCAAGCTGGAGGAGGCGGGCGAGCTGACCGCCCGTGAGATGCCCGACCGGGCGGAGCGCATGCACTGCTCGCACGGCGAGGGCAGCCCCGCATTCGCCGCGAGGCGACCGGGCACCGAGCCCGCCTCCCCGCGGAAGCGTCGAGCCGAAGGGGGCGCGGGCAAGATGGAGAGGACCGGGCGCGGAGGGGCCGGCGGCGAGCCGCCCGAGCAGACCGACTGGCGGGACTGGGGCCTGGAGGGGCTTCCCGACGACCCCGCCGAGCGCGCCCGCGAGGCCGAGGTCAGGCTCGCCGAGGCCCTGGCGGTGTTGGACGTCCTAAAAGCACCAGGCCCTGGCTCTTTGACGAACGAGGAGAAGCACAGGGCGGGAGAGGCGGCGAGGAGGCTCTCGCCGGCGGTGAGGCTCGCGGACGTGACCAGGACCCTGTCGATCCCGAAGAGCACCTATCTTGACCAGGCGCCCAGGATCTCGAGGCCCGACCCCAAGGCCGCGCTCAGGGAGCGCGTGCGCGCGTCGTTCGAGGCGAGCGGCGGCGCCTACGGGCCTGAGTCCGTGACCGCCGACCTCAGGAGGGGACCCGGCGAGCCCGTCTCGTGGCGCGAGCTCGCGCCCGGGGACGCCGAGAGCCCCGTCGTCGCGTCCGAGAAGGTCGTGCGCCGGATCATGCGCGAGGAGGGCCTGGTCGCCCGCAAGGCGGCGCAGATGCGCCGGAGGGCGAGGTACCGCAGCTACCGGGGCGAGCTCGCGGAGCGCCCGGCCAACGTCCCACTGCGCGCGGACGGGACGCACGACTTCCGCGCGCCCGCGCCCGGCCTGCTCGTGGTCACCGACGTCACGGAGTTCAGGCTCGACGGGTACAGGGCGTACCTGTCGCCCGCGATCGACTGCTTCGACGGGTGGCCGATCTGCTGGAGGGTCTCGGTCCACGCCGACTCCGACCTGATGGTCGGCATGCTCAGGGACCTGGTGGGGATAGTCGGGCCGACCGAGGACCGGCCGCTCACGGTGCACACCGACGGCGGCGCCGTCTACATGGGGCGCGAGTGGCGCGAGGCGTGCGGCCCCGGGGTGGTGCGCTCGATGTCGAGGAGGGCCCGGAGCCCCGACAACGCGCGCGCCGAGGGGTTCTTCGGCACGCTCAAGTGCGACTTCTTCGAGGGCAGGGACTGGACCGGCGTGCCGTTCGACGAGTTCTCCCGCCTGCTCGGCGAATATATCGAGTGGTACAGGGACGGCAAGCTCAAGAAGGACCTAGGATGGAAGACCATTAGGGAGTATCGCGAGGAGAGGGGCCATGCGGCATAGCGCCGGGACATGGTCCGGAAAAACGTCCGAGGTCCCCAATTTCCCGTTGGAGCGCCTTTGGGAAAGTGTGTCCCACTTCGACCGCCCAGAGTGGGATGCACTTTCCGCAAAGCACCTCCAACGGGAAACTACGTCCCATTCCAAAGGCAAATTCCGGGACGCATTTTTCGAAAGCCTGCCCATCCGGAAAGCCCGTCCCACTTTGGACGCATCCGGGCACGGAACCATCGACCTATCAGGCCTCCCATCAATAAAGAGGCGTCCTCCCGGACGGCGGGGCACGAAGTTCATCGCGAGTTCCGCACGCAAAGAAGGCCACTTAATGTGGCCTTCGTCTTGCGCAGGACTGTAGAGCAGGGAACTTCGTGCCCCGACGCCCGGGAGGACGTTTCATTTAGAAAGATGGACCGACCGCCGTCAGCGATGGGAGCTACTCCCCCAGCACGGCCTTTTTGGCGGCTGCAGCCATGTTGTCCAGATCTTCCTTGGTGGGATGGTCCTTCGCGGCAACCCAGTTGTCGAGCAGCATCTTATAGCGCGCGTTTTCGGGATCTTGCTCGAGCATGGCCTCGTAGCGCTGCTTGACCGCAGGGCCCATCTTGCCCTGGCACATCGCCCAGCCCGCAAGCTCGGCATCCCCAGCCAAATTGGAAGTTACGCGATCAATAATCTGCTGGTAATAGCTCTGGTCGGCGCCAAAACCGCAGGTGCCAAACAGGAACACGCGCTTGCCGTGCAAGGCGGAGAGCAATGCCGCGACCGAAGGCGTGCACGCGCCCTTGTCGCACCAAAAACCGACGAGCACCGTGTCGGCCGCGCAGGCGCCCTGCGCATCAAGCGCAACCTGATCTGCATCCGCATCGTCGCTCAACGCCGCGGCATGGACAAACTCAACGCCCGCAGCCTGCAGAGCGCGCTTGATTGCGCCCGAAACCATCCTGGTATTACCGCTCTTGCTGTTAACCACCAAAGAGCACGTCATAGTCACGTTGCCTCGTTTCCCCCAAAACTAAAGCCACTAATGCAATTTATTAGATGAATATCTTAGTACTAACGTGACAGATGTAAACCACCGTCTGTCGATTGATTAATTTGCCCCACGGGCTTGCTTACTGGGCGAATTGGCTGCGGTAGAGTTCGGCGTAGAAGCCGCCTGCCGCTAGCAGCTCGTCGTGCGTGCCGCGCTCGATAATCTGGCCGTCGCGCATCACCAAAATGCAGTCGGCGTTGCGGATGGTGCTCAGGCGATGCGCCACGACAAAGCTTGTGCGGCCAGCCATGAGCTCGTCGAATGCCGCCTGCACCTGCAGCTCGGTGCGGGTATCGATGCTCGAGGTCGCCTCGTCCAGCAGCAAAATCGCCGGGTCGGTGAGCATGACGCGTGCGATGCACAGCAGCTGTTTTTGACCCTGGCTAAACGTGCCGCCGTCCTCGCCGATCACCGTATCGTAGCCGCCTGGCAGCTGCACGATAAACTTGTGCGCGTGCGCGCGCTTGGCCGCCTCGACAACCTGTTCGCGCGTGGCATCGGGACAACCGTAGGCGATGTTTTCCGCCACCGTGCCCTCGAACAGCCAAGTGTCCTGCAGCACCATGCCAAAGGCGCGGCGCAGGCTTGCGCGCGTGTAGTCACGCGAGGAACGGCCATCGACCGCAATGCGACCGGCATCGATATCGTAAAAACGCAGTAGCAAATTGATGAGCGTCGTCTTGCCACAGCCCGTAGGACCGACCAGGGCAAAGCGCATGCCGGGCTTAGCCTCGATGCAGATGTCCTGCAGCAGCCTGCGGTCGGGCACGTAGCTAAAGTCCACGTGTTCAAAAGTCACCTCGCCCTGCGGGGCGGCAAGCTCTACAGCGTCCGACGCGTCGGGCTCCTGCTCGCGCGCATCGAACAGCGCAAACATGCGGCGCGCCGAGGCGTACGCGGTCTGGATCTGCGTAATGACGTTGGTGACCTCGTTGAACGGCTTGGTGTACTGGTTGGCGTAGGACAGGAAGATCTGCACGCCGCCCACCGTAAGCGCCGCGGGCACGCCCGTGATCACGCCCACGCAGCCGATCACAGCGACCACGGCATAGATGATGTTATTGATAAAACGCGTACCGGGGTTGGAGAGCGAACCCATAAACTGCGCGCACTCGCCCGCGGTGTAGAGCTCGGCATTGAGGGCATCGAAGCGCTGCTGAGCGTTGGGGCCATAGGCAAAGGCGT
>CATZTY010000002.1 GCA_958424475.1 uncultured Collinsella sp. | reverse complement strand
GTGGGTCAACGAGACCGGCGACAGGCAGGTCGAGCGCGAGCTGGCGGCGTACAAGAGGGAAGAGGCGATCCGATGACGGTCTATGTGACAGGCGACATCCACGGTGGGCTCGACATGCAAAAGCTCCGCGACTGGGAGCTCGGCGATAGCCTTACCGGCGACGACTATCTCATCGTTGCCGGCGACTTTGGCTTTCCGTGGGACTTCTCTGCCGAGGAATGCGCCGACATCGCCTGGCTGGAGTCGCGCCCCTACACGGTGCTGTTCGTCGACGGCAACCATGAGCGCTTCGATCACTGGGCGGAGCGCCCCATGGAGTTATGGCATGGCGGGCTGACGCAGCGCCTGTCGGACACCTCGCCCATTCGGCGCCTGACGCGCGGCGAGGTCTTCGAGCTCGACGGCTCGACGGTCTTCACCATGGGCGGTGCCACGAGCGTGGACAGGGAATACCGCGTGCCGTATTCCAGCTGGTGGCCTCAGGAGCTCCCGGACGAGCGCGATTTCGATGCCGCACGGGCAAGGCTCGACGAGGTCGGCTGGAAGGTCGACTGCGTCATCACCCATACCTGCGCCACGCGCATGCTCTCGCCGACGCTCTACCCGGACCCAGGCTGGGAACGCCCTGATGTGGACCGGCTGACCGGATTCCTCGACGAGCTCGAGGACCGCCTGGACTACAAGCGCTGGTATTACGGACATTTTCACCGAGACGGCAATCCGGACGAACGGCACACGGTGCTGTATGACCGAATCGTGAGGCTCGGGGACAAACTCCTGCCGTGGGGTGCGTACTGATGGCTGTCTATGTGACAGGAGACGTGCACGGCAGGGCCGAGTACGGGGCCAGCAGGTTCGCCTTCAGGTCTTGGCCGCTGGGCCGGACCCTGACGCGCGATGACGCGGTGATCGTGGCCGGCGACTTCGGCTTTGTCTGGGATGGATCCAACGCCGAGAAATACTGGCTCGACTGGTTCGAATCGAAGCCGTGGACCACGTGTTTCGTAGACGGCAACCATGAGAACCACCGGATGCTGGCAGAACTGCCGGTGCGGGAGTGGAACGGCGGGCTCGTCCATGAGGCGCGACCGCACGTGCTGCACCTGATGCGCGGTGAGGTGTTCGATATCGACGGGCTCACAGTCCTTGCCATGGGCGGCGCCACGAGCAACGACAGGCAGTATCGCAAGGAGGGGAGGAGCTGGTGGCCCGAGGAGATGCCGAGCGAGGAGGAAATGCACCACTGTCGCGCCTCGCTCAACCGCGTAGGCTGGAGGGTAGACTACGTGATGAGTCACGAGGCGCCTGTTTCCCTGGCAGAGGAGCTGTGCCGGGAGCGCGGACGCGAGTATCGGGGTGACCGACTTCAGCGATTCCTTGCCGAGCTCGACGGCCGGCTCGGCTACCGAGCCTGGTTCTTCGGGCATTACCACGGCGACGAATGGCGCGACGCCAAGCATCGCCTGGTCTACCGAGACATCGTGCCGATCGAAGATGCTGCGCCCGGTTCTAGGGACCTTCTGGAAGCGCTCTAGAAGATTCCTAGAAATCAGCCGCCTGATAGGAGAAGCGCGGGGCTACTCGCCCTTCATCTGGGTCATGACCTCGACCTTGGCCTCGGCCACGGCCGCCCGCTGCTCGGAGGCGGCGAGACGGTCCTTGAGGGCGGCGATCTCGGCCATCAGGTCGCGCTGGGCCAGGAGTGTGTCGGCTTGGGCTTTCAGTGCAGCGTCACGCTCGCCGCGCAGCCGCTCGATCTCATCGACCATGGCCTCAGCCTCGGCATGGAGTTGGACAACCTGCCTGCCGAGGCCCTTAGCACGGGAGAGGTACCTGATGCTCGCGGCGTGGAGCTCGTTGTTCTCGAGTTCGAGGTTCGCGGTATCGAGTTCGAACTTCTCCTCTATAAAGGCAATCCGCTCATTGCAGTCGGCCTCAATCTTTTCATTCCGATCCGTCGCCTCGACGAGCTTGCGGCTGAATTCATCCACCTGGGCCCTGAGCAACGCGTTCTCGGTTCTGAGGTCGCCCGTCTCGCGCAGCAGCTTCTCCCGCAACGTCGCCTCGATCCGCTCGGCGGCCACATCGAGGACGGACTTCACGCCGTAGATCTCCCTGATTTTCTTCTCGTCTGCCATGGTGCGGCACTCCAATCAACAACGGGCATGGCTCCGCCATGCCATATGGCTGGGAACAATGCACGGCCGCTGTTGATTTGTGTTCGCCCTGCGATCGGTGAGTTCTAAAAGGCGTCTCAAGTCATGCGTTCACGCAGGTTTTCGGTTGGAGAAATACCGCACGTTTTCATGGTAACACGTGCCTTAAAGAACGGGCGGCCATATCGATTCGTTGTAAATAGCGTCTACGACGTGTTGGTGGCAGGAGGTGAGGGCGTTAAAGATGTCGAGAATGATTGTGGGAGTATTTTAGATACAGGCATGAGAAAGGGTCGAATCGAAGTGTCTGGCCGGACGCCAATTGTCCGGGAACTGTTTCGGTTCGACCCTGCTTCATTTTACATCCGCGGCATGTTCTTGTGGGCATCCTGACGGTGACCGACTCTCACGACCTCGATAGTCGGTTTGTGGGCTTAAAGTTTCGGAGGCTCCCAAGCGTTTTCAATCGCGGCGCGGTAGATTGCGGCGTAATTAAGCATCCAGCTGCCATCACCAACTTTTTGAATATACCCCTTATCCTTCAGAGAGGTATAGGCCCGGGAAATCGTGTTCTTACTCAGGCGGTAGTGATCCTCAATCCATTTGCTTTTAGCGCAGAAGCCCATGGGCCGTTTGTTTTTGGAAGGTTTTCCAAACTTCCATACAAGGCCGAGGATGAGACGCTCGGCGGCAACGGTGGTGACGCAGCACGCCCACTCGGGCACTGAAATAAAAATAGCCTTATCCATTTTTCCCGTAATCTCTCGTTGCTCAGTAGCATCATCGCTAAATATGTCGGAAATCGACGGAAGCTCGCTCATGTTTACCACCTAATCAAGGTGGGCGGTACGACCTTCAAGCTGCTTGAAAAGCTCGTAGAACGAGCTTTCAAACATGTAATTAGAGCGATGGATCTGGATGAGCTTGCCGGACTCTCGCATAAACTTGCGCGCGGTGTTTTCGCTCCAGCCAGTGAGTTCGCGGATATCGTTAACGCGGAGCAACCGATCGCACTGAGCGGCACCAGTGGGGAAAGTCGGTGTGGACGCCTGAGTGCTAATCTTTGGAGTAGCCATGATGAGCTATCCTTTCAATGAGGGCCCTCCCTGTGCTTGTAAGACGTACCAGGTTCATAAGCACTTGGGGGGCCGGTTTCTATGACTACATGCGTAGCCATCTGACAGCTTTAGCATGTATTAAAACTCATTAGATGTCAATCAAATAAAGCATCTACCTGCGGAAACGGTATTATAGTACCGTAATATTATGAAATAAACGATGAATGAAAAACATGCTATTTCTCGCTTCTCTGTATATAGGCGTTGATGAAGGCTTCGTAGCCTTTAACTGCTTTTATTTCTGATTGTTGAACGAGGCTTGTATACGTTTTGAGCGTGATATTGGGGTCCGCGTGGCCAAGAATACCTTGCACGCTTCTAACGTCCGATCCGTTCGCCAGCATAAAAGTGCTTACACAATGCCTGAGCTGATGCGGGCAGATGCCCTTATATAGTTTTCCGCCAGTCGAATTGTTCGGCTCATAGATTCCAAGATTGCAGCTAACTGCGAAATCGCGAAACCAATGGTTGAAGATGTAGTTTTTCATGTGACAGACAGTAGGGATCCCTTGCTCGACAGCAATATCGCTAATGATGGGAGTACTGCCAGTCTGGGACAGCCCCAGAGAGGCCAGGAGCTCTTTTTGTATGGCTGACCATGATTGAAGACGTTCGGCCAAGGTTTCTCCAACGGGGATTTTGCGTTGGCTTTCTTGTGACTTGGGTGCCCTCAGTTCATGGTCGTTGGTGTACTGCCTGTCAATTTTCAAGGTTTTATTGGCAGGGTCCCAATCGCGCCATTCGAGGCCCAGCATCTCGCCTTTCCGCATACCCGTATACACTAGTACTAGTGTACCAACAGCTTCGGCGGTGAGCTCAATGTGTTGAAGACGTGTGCATAGGGTAGCTACTTGGTCGATTGTCAGTGATTCTCTTTTGTTGCGTGGTCTGCGAACATGAACGGTAGCGCAGGGGTTTCGGTCAATTATTCTCTTTGCGACTGCATTCGACAAAATCTGACGCAGTTTCGCATTGATTCGTACAAGCTCTGATGGTTTGTATTTTCCCGTACGACGAGCTTCGGCATATGTTTCTTCGATTAGATCGGGAGTTAGCCCCTCAATTGTCTGAAACGCACCGAATAGGTCTTCGATATGCCTGCAATCGTACGCTTCTCTTTCATAGCTCGTTGGCGCAAGCTCGGTGTCCCTATTTTCATGAAAGGCCCAGCAGTAGGACGCAAGCAAAGTGGGCTTTTTAGTTTTAGTGATCGTGCCAGAGGAGTTGATTTCAGCCAGCTTGGCCTGCATTGCAGCCTTAGCTTCTGTTTTAGTCTTGCAACGAACTGTATAAGTCGGGGATCGTTTGTAGCGCCCCGTCTTAGGGTCCTTGACTCCAAGGGAAAAATAATAGCGATAGGTGTTAGGTGATCTCTTGTCTTTCCAACACGTGCCTCTTCCGCTAATTAGTGGCTGTTCTGACATCTTTGCGCTCCGTTTCTTTGAATAGTTTTCAACAATTCATTGAGTGCAGTTTAGCTAAAGCTGTTAGTAATATGTTTGTAAAAGCGTAGGTGCAGCTACCGGAGGCAAAAGACACAAACTGCTATGTTTATCTGCGGTTATATGATGTTCAATGATGCTTGATGAATGGTAGGGGGTAGCATTAAATCATATCTCCTAAAGCGGGTGTCGACGGTTCGAATCCGCCCGGGGGCACCAGAAGTAAATGCAGGTCAGACGGTATAAATCGTCTGACCTGCTTTCTTATATAAGGGCATCGTTAACGTCAGTTGGGTAGAATTTGGGTAGAAAGTTTTTTTGTGAAGGGCTATGCCCAAAGTCCGGTTTCCAACCCTTCCCACAGCCTACGGGCTTATAAGAAGCCCTTCGGCCATGGAAAGCGTTGAAAACCTAGGGTGACGTTGCTGTGAGATGGGCGAGTTTCCAACAGCCCCCGGCGTCTTCAGGTTTCGCCTGGGACCCTGCGACACCGTGGACCGTTGAAAACTCGCCCTTCCGCTTGGAAGAGGGCTTTTACCCCTTAAAATTGTCCGAAAGTGACAACGACGCAGGAGGTCCGGTATGCCTGCCAGCAAGAAAGAGGCAAAGGAGTTCGTCAAGCGGTGGCAGAAGCGCCTTGCCGCCATCCCCGCGGGCTCCAACAACGAGCAGCAGGACACGCAAAAGTTCTGGGTAGATCTGCTCATCAACGTCCTGGGCATCCCGTCCAACACCATAGACAGCTTCGTCGACTTCGAGCGGAAGGTGAGAGGCCGCCGCATCGACGTGTTCGTCTCCGACCACAACTTCCTGTGTGAGCAGAAGTCGTGGGGTATCGACCTCGACAAACCCGAGCCCAGAAACGGCGGCATGGAGACGCCGCTCCAGCAGGCCATGTGGTACGCGCGGCACCTGCCGTACTCCGAGCGCCCCCGCTGGGTGATGACGTGCAACTTCGGGACCTTCCGCCTCTACGACCTCGACAACGAGCGGCCCGAGGACACCGTGCAGGAGTTCTCCCTCGAAGAGCTCCAGGACAGCCTGTACCTTCTCTCCTTCCTGACCTCCAACGAGACGAGCCGCCTGCACAAGGAGCAGCAGCTCTCCATCGAGGCCGGGGCCTACGTCTCCAGGCTCTACGATGCCCTCGCCAAGCAGTACCACCACATCGAGGAGAAGGACGAGCGCGCGCAGGAGGAGCAGCGCTCGCTCAACGTGCTCATCACCCGAATCATCTTCCTGCTTTACGCCGAGGACGCCGACCTCCTGCAATCGCACCAGGCGTTCGGTAGGTACTGCGAGGGTGACCCTGCCAAGCTTCGCCGCAAGCTGGTGGACCTGTTCGAGGCGATCGACACGCCCCTGGACAAGCGGGACGAGTACATGGACGAGGACCTCGCGGCCTTCCCGTACGTGAACGGCGGTCTGTTCGCCGACTCCTCCATCATCGTCCCGCAGATGACCCCGGAGATTCTCGAGGCCATCACCGACGCGTCCCAGGACTTCGATTGGCGTGAGATCTCGGGCGTCATCTTTGGCGGCGTGTTCGAGGGGACGCTGAACCCCGAGACCCGCCATGCCGGGGGCATGCACTACACGAGCGTGGAGAACATCGAGCGCTGCCTCAAGCCGCTCTTCCTCGACGAGCTGTGGGACGAGCTGCACGAGGCCGAGGGCGAGAGGACGGCGACGAAACGCAAGCAGGCCCTGGCGAGGCTGCACGACAAGGTTGCCTCCATCACCATCGGTGACCCCGCGTGCGGCTCGGGCAACTTCCTTACCGAGGCGTACCGGCAGCTGCGCACCATCGAGAACCGAATCATCGAGGACGAGCTCAGCGAGGAGACCGGCAACGCGGGGCAGACGTCCCTCGTCATTGCGCAGGACAGCCCCGTCCGCGTATCTCTCGATCAACTGTACGGCATCGAGATAAACGACTTCGCCGTCTCGGTCGCCAAGACCGCCCTTTGGATCACCGAGGAGCAGATGCTCCGAAAGACGCAGGAGATATACGTCGGTTATGACTTCGACTTCCTGCCGCTCAGGAGCCTCAGCAACCTCCATGAGGGCAACGCCCTCAAGACCGATTGGTCCGAGGTGTTCCCCGATGACCTTACTTATCTTGTGGGCAACCCGCCGTTCCTGGGTGCTCGCAACCAATCCAAGGAGCAGAAGGCAGAGCTCCTTGAGGTCTTCGATGGAGCGAAGAACGCGGGCAACATCGACTACTGCGGGGCCTGGTACATGAAGGCCGCGAGGTTCACGCAGGGAAAGCGCACGCGCTGCGCCCTGGTCTCTACCAACTCGATATGTCAGGGCGAGCAGGTCGCCAACCTCTGGAAACCCCTGTACGACCTGGGTATCCACATCGACTTCGCGCACAACACGTTCAGGTGGGACAACGAGGCTGCGGACAAGGCGCACGTGTTCTGTGTCATCGTCGGGTTCTCCCGCGAGTCGGGGACCAAGACGCTCTTCTACCACGCGACCCCGGACAGCGACGAAGAACAGATTCCCACGGCTCGAATCAATGCGTATCTGAAAGACGCCCCTGATGTATTCATCTACAGCCGCAGCAAGCCTATTTGTGATGTTCCGGAAATGGGCATCGGAAATAAACCTATTGATGGGGGATTCTACCTGTTTACCGATGAGGAGAAAGACGATTTCCTGAAGAAAGAGCCAAAGGCCGAAGGCTTCTTCCATCCATGGCTTGGATCAAAAGAGTTCATTCATGGCTATCACCGCTGGTGCCTGTGGCTTGGGGAGGCAACCTTCTCAGATCTAAAGCAGCTTCCTGAGTGCAGAAAGAGAGTAGAACAGGTTCGTGAATACAGGCTTGCAAGTAAAAGCGCTGGAACCCGGAAAATAGCAGATAAGCCAACGAGATTTCACGTTGAGAACATGCCCGAGGGAAGTTCCATCATCATCCCAGAGGTGTCTTCAAGCAGAAGGAAACGTGTTCCAATGGGCTTTGTTGGTCCAGAGATATTTTGCAGCAACAAGGTTAGATTGATACCTAATGCCTCTCTCTATCACTATGGCATTCTGCAATCTCAATTCCATAATGCATGGGTTAGGATCGTAACCGGAAGATTGAAGGACGATTACCAGTATTCGGCCAATATTGATTACAACAACTTCGTCTGGCCCGAGCCCACGGAATCCCAACGCGAAGAAGTTGAGCGTTGCGCCCAAGCCGTGCTCGACGCCCGGGATGCCCAAGAAGGTGCGACGCTCGCGGACATGTACGATCCCAAGAACGAAACGTTCTTCCCCGAGCTGATGTCTGCGCATAAGGCGCTCGATGCTGCTGTCGAAGCTGCCTATGGCGTCGACTTCGGTGGGGACGAGGAGAAGATAGTCGCCCATCTTTTCAACCTGTACGCCAAGAAGGTCGGTGAACTATAGTGCCAAATTCCATCTATAACCCCATATCGCTGGAGGTTGGTAACATCCTGAAGGACGTTCAGACGGGCAAGATCGGTCTGCCCGACCTGCAACGACCCTTCGTGTGGGGCAACGAAAAGGTCCGCGACCTGCTTGATTCCATGCTCCGCGGATACCCTATTGGCTATGTGATGCTGTGGGACTCTCCGAGCGACAACGCGGGCAAGAAGTCTGCCATAGGCTCGAACCAAAAGGTGTATGCCGTCCCCAAGTCCCTTGTCATCGACGGACAGCAGAGACTCACTGCCCTTCTGAGCTCCCTGTACGGCGTGTCCGTGCGAGACAAGAACTTCAGGGAGCGTACGGTGAAGGTCGCCTACGACCCCATCGCACGCTCATTCAAGAATGCCGACGCCTCGACCGAGAAGGATTCGCGCTATGTGCCGGACGTATCCGAGGCCTTCGCGGCGAACCACGACAACAAGCTGAGCGCCTATCGCAGGGCGTTCATCAAGCGCCTTAACGAGGCGAATGCCAAAAAGGGAGAACCCGAACTCGACGATGACGGCGAGGATGCCGTCGAGAGCGGGCTCAACGCATTACTCGGGCTTGAGCGTTATCTTCTGCCGACGCTGGAGATTTCCGAATCGGCTGACGAGGAGACCGTATCGGACATCTTTGTGCGTGTGAACTCGCAAGGGCAGGCGCTTAAGCAGGATGACTTCATCATGACCCTGCTTTCGGTCTACGAACCTGCCATGAGGGAGCGTATAGAGGAGTTCTGCGCCATGAGCCATGCGCCCGCAAAGGGCACCTCGTACAACCCGCTCATGACCGTCTCGCCGACGCATATCATTCGCGCCACGGTGGGCGTGGGGTTCAAGAGGGGTCGCCTGCGTTATGCCTACCAGATTCTTCGCGGGCGAGATCTCAAGACAAAGGAAACGACGCCTGAGACGCGAGCTGAGAACTTTGCCACGTTCGGTCGCGCCCTCGATCTCGTGCTTGACTTGAACAACTGGCATGCCTTCATCAACACGCTGGCGGAGGCGGGCTACGTCTGCTCTGACCAGGTGGGGTCGGGCAACGCGCTCATGTTCTGCTATGCGTTCTACCTTATCGGGCGCTATGAGTTCGACATGGAGCCACTGGCTGTGCGCGGGCTCGTGCGGCGCTGGTATTTCGCCGCAGCCATAACGGGGCTCTATGTGGGGTCCTTCGAATCCGAGTTCGAGCAGCAGCTTAACGACGTCTCGCGCCTTGAGACCGCCGATGAGTTCCGGGCGTACTTCGACCGTAGGCTCGCCGCCATCATGACGGACGATTATTTCTCCATCACGCTGCCCAGCTCCCTCGACGCAAACGAGGCGACGGGCCCGACCTGGTGGGGCTTCGTCGCGGCTCAGGTCGTGCTCGGTGCCAAGGCGCTGTTCAGCACGGCCCCTCTTTCTCAACTGCTGCTTACCGGCTCATCAGGTTCCAAAAAGGCCCTGGACAAGCACCATCTGTTCCCAGATAACTACCTGAAGGCCAAGGGCTACCTTTCACAGCGCAGCAACCGAGGCAACTTCACCCTTGTTGACTACCAGAACAACATCTACATCTCGGATGACGCCCCGAATGAGTACGTTCGTAGGTATCGCGCCGCGCTGGGGGAGGACGAGTATCGCCGCAACTGCGAGGAGCATGCCCTGCCTGTTGGGTTTGAGGACCTCGATTACGAGGAGTTCCTAGGCAAGCGAAGGCAGCTTATGGGCGAGCTGGTGAAGGGGGCGTACGAGCGGCTTTAGGTCTCCGTTGTGGATCGGGGAGAGGTTACTGCCGACTCCTCCCCGACGCGCAGGCCGAGAGGGCCGAGGCGCGGCAATCGGCCTTGCGGCCGATGGGTCCCGCTTATGGGCGGGACCCCCGCGACGCACGGCGTCACTCTCGCTGCGGCTCCCTGGCAACGCTCCCCAGGGTCGCGTTTCGTCCGCCTCCGCTCACGCCGGCCCAGCCCGCCGAACGGCTGCGCTCGATGGCTTCCAGAAGTCGCCATCGCTCCGCCGTGGTCGCCGGGCTGGGCCTCTCGCGCCGGGTCGCCGAGCGCCGTCGTGCGACGCTCCCCAGGGTCGCGTCTCCTCGGCGTCGGTTCAACCGGCGCTCACCTGCCCGGGCTCGCGTTGCCTTGGGCAACCGGCTCGCTCCGTGCAGGCAAGATATGGATTCCGTTGCACGGAATCATCTTGCCCGCCTGCGGCGGGACGGCGAACCGCTCCGAGGTCGCTCTCACCGAAGGGCAAAAGAAGGGGCCGGGACGCCTGTTGCGTCCCGGCCCAAATGCTCAGTCGTCTCGGCCGTTCTGGTTCTCCAGCGCCCTGCGCTCAAGCTCCCAGAACGCCCGCATCGCCGTCGCTATCCCGCGCAGCGTGAAGCGGACGGCGATGCCAGTCGAGCGGTCGACGGCAAAGCCGAGCCTTCCGCCGTTGACCTTCCTCATGCCCCCGAGAGACTTCGAAGGGAAGCGGTACTGGAGGCTCCCGCCCTTCGACCTGGCGAGCTCGATGCCGTCCCGCTTGAGCCGCCGCTCAAGCTCGCCCATCCGGTCGGGGCAGTCGCGCATGCGCCCGACCTCCTCGATTCGGCGGGCGACCGCGACGCGGACGCGGGCGTTCTCCGAGCGCTCGGCCTGTCCCTTTCGGGCCATGTCGCGCTCTTCCGTGCCGGGTTGCCTCGCGTGGACGCGCGAGTTGGCCTTGCCGCGCTCAAGCTGCCTGAGGCCGTACCTTTCGTCCAGGGTACGGACGGTCTTCACGCGTGATGCCGCCGCCTTTCGGGCGGGGCCCTCGTCGAGCCTTCGGCCGGTTTCCAGATCACTGCGGTTGATGCCGAGGTGCACGGCGTAGCGGTCGGTGGCGTCCGCGCGGCAGCGCTCGCGGTGCAGCACCATCACGACTTCCTGGTTGGGGTAGCGCTCGGCCACGTACTCCCTCGCATAGCGCATGCACAGCTCCGGCGTCATCTTCCCGCCGTTGAGGTCGCACTCGTCTGGGAGGAACCCGAGTATCTGGTGCTGCATGTAGGTACACTTGGCACCGGCCTTGCCGGGCCTGTCGTGACCCATGGCCGCCCTCGTGTCCGCCATCTCCTGAAACCAGCGGTCATCGTCGATAATGTTCTGCGTGCCGTGGGCGAGCGCCTTGTCGCGGTCCCAGGAGAGGTAGTCCCTGAGGCGGGAAAGGTGCCTCTCGCTGCAGACGCTCATCTGCTTTATCGCCGTCATGGTCGCCTCCCTAGTCGAGCGAGAGCCCGCTGAATTTGCCGCCCGGCTTGCTCCCGTTCTTCTTCTCCGGCTCGGGCCACTTTGGGCACCAGGTCGAGGCCTCCTCGCGCATCTTCCCAGCAGCTGACTCGTCGAGGCGGCGCTGGTAGGCGCGACGGTTCTCCGCCTCGTGCTCGGGGGTCCCGAGGTCGAAGTGCTCCCTTGTGGGCGTGTTGGTGCAGTCGGTGACGGGGGAGCGGAAGACGCCGGCTCGACATGCGGGCATACCGTTGTCCGCGTGCTTCACGACGATGATCCCGTCCCGGTCCGGGGCCATGTCGCGCCACTCCCAGGGGTGTATCACGTCGTCGGCGCTCTCGCTGTAGGACGTCGAGGAGGACGTGCCTGACGCGGCCCTGCCGTTGCTCGTGCCTTGCGTGTGGCGCGTGGTCTTGCCGATGAGCTCGGTGAAGTACCGGCGGTCCTCCTCCTCGGCGAGCTTCATCGCGACCTTGATGCCGCAGTTCGCGAGGATCTTCCTGCGGCCGTCTTTCTCGCCGTACTTGTTGAGCTGGGATACGTCCTGCGTCGCGCCGACCCAGAAACAACCGTAGCTGCGTCCTAGGCTGAGGAGCGCGGGCAGGCACTCGACGCGGGGGAGGTTGCCCCACTCGTCGCCGAGTATCTGCACGGGGCGGGGGAGTTTTCCGCCGTTCACGTCCGCGACCGCCTGGACCGAAGCCCAGAGCTGCGAGAGGAATATCGCCGCTATGCAGTTGTAGGGGGAGCCCTCGTCGAGCACGTGGAGGAAGACGGCACTCTTCTCCGTGAGCACCGTTCGCGGGTCGATGTCGGAGCCAGAGGTCATCCATGCGACCGGCGCGGACGAGAACGGGCGGAGTGCCACCTTGAGCGTCGAGAGGATGCTCCTGAGCTCGTTGCCGCCCGAGGAGACGAACTGCGACGCCCTGCCCTTGGCGGGGTGACCGCTCGGCAGGGAGCGGAAGACGGCCTTCAGAGGCTCGGCCGGGTCGTCGCCCTCGGCCTCGGTGCCACGGTCCAAGACCTCGCAGACGGTCGCGAGGTGCCTCGATCCCTCGGGACACTCGTCAGACATGGAGACCAGCAGGACCAGGGCCGAGAGCAAGCCCCTGGCCGATGCCGTCCAGTGCGAACCCTTGCCCTTCTCGTCATCCTGCACCACGAGCTCCGCGATGGCGTCCGCCGCCTGCTCGGCCTCTTGGTCGCGCCCCTCGGCATGGAGGTCGAGAACCTGCTTGAGCGGGTTGAACCTCTGGCCGCGATAGGGGTGCTGCGTATCGAGCAGGAGGACGCGGTAGCCACGACGGGCAAGCTCATCGCCCGTGAGCTCTATGAGCTCGTTCTTCACGTCTGAGACGACGAGGGTCGCGGGCTCGGAGCCGTTGGAGGCGTCGCCGTAGCTGAGCAGGTCGATTGAGGGGAGGTAGAGGAAGCGTGATTTACCTGACCCAGTGGCCCCTGATACGAAAATCATCTTCTTCGGCTCGTAGAAATAGCAGGGCTTACCGCGATATTTGGTGAAACCGTAGACGAACCCGCGCGACGAGGGGTTCGTCGAGCCGCCCCATGTCATGGACCCCTTCACGACCTCGCGGCCCGTCTTGACGTGGGCGTCGCCGAGCACGCCGCCGTCCTCGGCTCGTGATTTGAGGGCGCTTGAGTAGGCGATGAGGGCGCAGGCGCAGAGTGCAAGGAGGAAGACGAACAAAGCCCCGAGGGGATGGGTGACGAACCCGTCCGAGAGCCACCAGCCGAGGACGGTCTCCGCGTCGAACGTTGTGGGAATTGCCGATGCGTCGAGTCCGTACCCGGCGACGAGCATGTCGATGGGGGCGGCGAGTACGGGGCATGCGAGGATCGCTAGGAAAAGGGATGATAGGAGCGCTGTGAGCATCTTGGTTTTCATGATAGTTCTCGATTCTTGGAGATGAGGTTTGAAAGCTGCGAGGCCGTGCTCGACACCAGTCGGACGGCCTCCGTGAGCTGTCGGGCCGTCTGCGCATCCACGCCATAGGCGTTTGCGGCATGGACGGCCTGGTTGAGGTTTCCGCCCTGTTTCTTCATCTGGTGGAGGATTTGCCGCAAGGTCGCCTCGTCGGCGACCTTGACGGGCTTCTGCCCGATGCGGAGGGCAGCTTCGCGCATGAACGTCGATGGGGCCATGTCAAAAGAGGAGGAGCGCGCCATGATGACGGCACGCTCCTCCTCGGTCATTCGGACGTTGATATGCGCAGTCTTGCTGTTGCCGCGCATGGCCTAGCCCTCCTGGTCATAGAAGGTGGCATGGGGCGCGTCGAAGGTGAGCTTGGCGCTCCCAAGCGTGCCATAGCGTGCCTTAAGGACGCGAACGAGCAGGGGACGAACATCTAGCTCTGAGTTGTACCTCCGCTCCTTCTTGTCCCTGCCGTCGACCTGCAGGAAGAGAGCGTTGTCGGAGCCGTAGTCGATACCCTGCGAGCCAGCGAAGACGTTGAGCTCGGTGTTCGCATCGTTGTACTTATCGCGCGCGACGCTGCTTATCAGGAAAACGGGGACGTCATACGTCCGGGCGATGTTGCCCAGGGCTTGGACGCAAGCGGTGATGACAACGCGTTCTTCCGCGCGAACATTGAAATTGGTTGCTGCAATGAGTTGAAGGTAATCCACAAAAACGGCAGGGCGCTGCCCACGTTCGTGAATGCAATCACCGATGCAACGCCCGAGATCTTCCATGGACGTTTGGCTGTCCATGATGCACGAGTTAGGTGCTACGGTCTCGGCGTAGATGGCGCAGGCGTGCTCAAATGCCTCCCTCTTCTCGGGGATGGTCCCGGTCGCCTCGGAAAGGCTGAAGTCTCCATTGCCGAGGCGCGTGATGCCCTTCTGGGCGATGCGATACGCGGGGAGTTCCGCGGAATAGAAGACGGTGGGCACGCCTTGGGATGCGAGGTCGTCGGAGATGGTCTTGAGGAGCGTCGTCTTGCCGGCAGCGGGTGCCGCTCCGACTATGGTCAGGATTCCGGGTACGACGCCTCCGATGAGCTTGTCGAGAGAGGGGAGGCTGCGTATATGAGCCATGGGCTTACGCCCGTTCATTTCCTCGATATAGGTCTTGAGCTGATCGGCTTCGACGTTGAATGAGCTATTGGCTACAGGCTGCACGGATCCGACACCTCCAACTCGTGAAGGTACTCAAAAAAGCTGGACTCGATGACGAAGAGGCGGCTATGAAGCTTGAGGCAGCGACCGCTCTCTTTCATGAGCGATGCGGCGGCAACCTCCCCAAGCCCGGTCAACTCACGAATCTCGGTGACGCCGAGCAGACGCTCGCGTCCCAGAACGACGCGAGGAGGAGCGGGTACGATACCCGCTTTGGGAACAGCGGAATCTACCATGGTAGAATCTCCTTTGGTCTGCTCACTCCTCCCCACCTCAGTTTGGCGACTAGAGGGGAGGGGTGGGCGGCTTTTTGTTTCTATGGCCTCCTTCGGGCACCTCCATTCCGGCATTCGCTTATCTGTGCAATTCGATGATACTGCTTCTGGCAATCGAGGCGCTGAAGATTCAGAAAAGATTCTGAAAAGTTTCGGATAAGCGCTTTTACCTCGAAAAACAGGGTTATACTTGCAATGAAAATCGATTGGAGGATGAAATGGAACGTTCCAGGAAACCGAAAAAACGAAAGTTTGGGACGACCGTCCTTGAACAGACCGATGACAACATCAGCATGTTCAAGGAACAACATCCGCAAGAGTTTAAGACTCCGGGGGAAGTAGTCGACCTTCTCGCGAGTCTCTGTCTCCGCGTCAACAAGGGTGCGGCTGCAGAGCTGAGTGCTTTTTGTGCGCAGCGGGTCAAGTCTATTCAGGATGAGCTTAGTGGATATGGCGATGCTGAGTCCCTGTCGCTCGCTGCCGACGATTTAAATGACAAGCTCTCTTATTACAAGGCTCTTCGTAACCATATGCTGCGATTTGTTCCGCAAGACAGCCTTGTTGATAAGGGGCCGTCAATGAAACGCGTGGACCTGCGAGGTGGCTCGTATCTCGTTGTCCCTGACGATTGGCCTGTGGTCAATGAGCCAAACGCCTCATCATGCGACTATGCTTTCGTCCTTGAAGTGCGGAACGCAAGCGATGCAATTCCGCACTATGTTTATCTTTCCTCAAAGGAAGCCTGTCCTACGGATGAGGTGCTTGGCGCAATAGCTGATAAATGGCCGGGGATTCGTGATGTCCAGAGTTCTCAGGTCGAGCCGATCTATGACAAGGACGGCGCGATTCTGAATACCGACGAATGGACGAAGGCACCCATAATCGGCGTCTTCCCCATTCGCGACGCCTCATCGTTTTCCTGGGAGGATAAAGCTCCATATGGAGCGATGGTCTATCGCCATTAGTCCATCTATGTTCAAAGCAAGGGAAGGGCCGGGTATATCTCGGCCCTTCCTTTATGAATTGCTCTCTTGGGAAATGAGCTCGCCGAAGGCATCTGCTGCCTTACGATCGTTTGCCTCGATGGCGTGGGAGTAGATGGAGAGCGTCGTACTTGGAGATGCGTGTCCAAGTCTTGCCTGGACAGTCTTCACGTCTGCGCCTTCTCCGATTAGGAGCGTCGCTTGCGTGTGCCGCAGGGCGTGGGGGACGAGCCCACTGTATCCCGTGCCCCTCACGTGCTCTTTGCCGTTTCGCTGGAATCTTCTGGTGATATTGTTGTAGCTCCCAAAGCCGTTATCGACGCAGAAGTCGCGGAACCATCGGTCGAAGTTGTGGCCGTCTACGTTGACGACTGTGGCGTATATGTCATCCTCGATCGTGACGACCTTTATGCCGTTAACGATAGGCGTCTTGTCGTCCTGATCGAGAGTGTATCGGTTGAGCTGCGCCCGCTGTTCCAGCTTCCATTTGCTGAGATAGCAGGCCAGGGAGTCGTTGATTGCTATGGTGCGTCGGCTCATCTTCGATTTTGGCGGTCGGAGAGTCTTGTCATTGGTGAACTGCTTCGACACGCTTAACGTGCGCTGCCCAAGATCGATGTCGCCCCAAGTCAAGCCGAGCATTTCGCCGCGTCGGAGACCACATTGGAGCAAGAGCATGGTGCCCGTTGCCTTGGCCGACAGTGGTTCATCCATGAGGCAAGACAGAAATCGTGAAGCCTCGTCTGCCGTAAGCGGAGTTCTTTCCCTGTAAGTTGGTTTGGGAAGCTTGACTGGTGTGCACGGGTTGCGAAGGATGAGCTCGTTGTCCACGGCATCCTGAAGAATCTGTCGGAGTTTGACGTGCGTTCCGTGCAGCTCGGCTTCCGACATTCCCTTTTTGCGAGCGTCTGCGTAAATGTGCCGTATATCGTCTGGGTGGAGATCGGCAAGCCGGACGTGGGCGAACATCTTCTGAATGTGGCTAATGTAGTTGCCCTCACGGGCGTAGGCGAGCGGCGAAAGGCTACCTATCCTTAAACTGTGAAAGTCCTTGGCATATTCCGCGACGGTTCGATTTCCGTTATCCCGGACGAGCCCGGAGTTCAACTCTTCCTTGTATTCCTCCAAAGCCTTGCGGAGCATCGCGTTCCGCGTTCGCTTGTTCACGCCTTCGCAGTGTAGTGTCCTCTTGGGTGAATAGGCATACTTGCCGGTCTTTGGATCCTTGCCGAGGTTGAAGCGGTATTGGAATACGCCCTCTTTAACCTGGTATACGCTGCCGTTTCCGATGACTCGTGGTCTGGTGCTCATGATGGAATTCCTTGAGGGTAGGCTAGGGGCAAGCCCTTAAGGGCTTGCCCCTAGCCTACCCTCAAAATTCTACCCAATCAAGAGTGATTGGGTAGAATTAGGGTAGAAAGTTTTTGAATCTTATAAGTCGAGCTTCTTAAAAATAGCCTTTTTACATGCTGTTATACGAATCCAGAAGAAATTATAAAAAACCAGGTCAAATAGAAATACAAGACCTCCTAAAGCGGGTGTCGACGGTTCGAATCCGCCCGGGGGCACCAGGAAAATAGCAGGTCAGACGGTGTAAATCGTCTGGCCTGTTTTTGTATGAATAGGGGCAAAACTCGATTGAGAGGTAAGCTAGGGATGAAAGTTCTTTCTATGGTGAAATCATCTCAACTCCATATTTTGTCCTCGGGGCCGGTTTTCAACCCTTCCCACAGCTTACGGGCTGGATGTGGGGCCCTTCGGCTATGCAAAGCGTTGAAAACCTAGGTTGACGTTGCTGTGAGATGGGCGAGTTTCCAACAGCCCCCGGCGTCTCAGGATTGCACGGAGGGCCTTACGGCGCAGGCGACCGTTGAAAACTCGTTCTTCTGCTAGGAAGACAACTTATTTATATAGTCCATTTGCCTTTTAAGTAGTCTAAGGGTAATTGCCCGTCCGACTGCTTCCATGAAGACAAAGTCGGGCTCACCGCTGTTTGTGGAAGGGAGCATAATCGACTGTCTTGCCATCCTTGTGGCGTTGAACTTGTAGAGATAACCATACTTGCTCTTTTGTTGCTGGATTGCGACCTTTAGGAATAGATAAATAAACTCGTTGCCCTCATTGTTCTTGAGATGAAAGCGCTTGACGTCATCAGAGAAGATGCATTCATATGGGTGATAGAACCCAAGGCAAACTCCGTTGCCGTTGTAGTTCACGCCGAGGACATTGCTGTCGAGTGATGAGTTTCTATCGGCTACAAAACCGGCGATACCGTTGCTGTTGTCGAGCGCTCCGACGAATGGGCGTCTTCCGGGCTTTCGGTTTCGGGATTCTAGGCGCTTTCCAGAGTGAATGTCGAATATCTGGTTGATTGGGTATGCCTCCCAATTTCTTCTGAACAAGGAGGAAGAGTTGAGTTCGAAGTCGATTACTCTCTCTCTCTCTCTCGATGTCGGCGGTGCGCTTCATTAGGAATTCGCAGCAGTGTTCGATCTGAATCGCCTCGCGCTCGCGAATGTAGTCCTCCATGAATTGCCAGTCGGGATTACCCAACGTATCGACGGGAAGCATTACCTGCATGCCTTGTATCCTCTGGTCGTTTATTTCTCTATTGAAATTAAAGTTGGATGCCTGTTTGCTAAGGGTAGCGACAAGAAACAGGTAGTGCTCTTTCTTAAGCCCTTTGCGTTTTAGGTGTGTGACATGATCGCTCGCGACGAATTCGAATGGCTCGTAGAACGCAGAACCCACGCTGCCACTATTGGCAAGGCTGATGCAATCGTAAAAGACTCGGCATCCATCAGCTTTACAAATGAATCCATCAACGCCGTTGTTGAGGGCGGAGGAGGATACGTATGGAATGGTGCCCTGTTGCTGGTCAGCGCGTTTAAGACGCTTTCCGCGTTGAATGGAATCAAATAATTCAGTTAGGTGGAAGGTGGACCAATCTCTATCCCGAAGGTTAAGCACTGTGGTCCTCCTCAAATAAGTAGCCTCTCCCATGAGAGACCATGTCGAGCTGGAAAGTTAGATAGTCGGCTATGGCCTTCTCGAAATCCTCGTCGGTCGGTATTTCGTCGTTGAAGTAATAGAAGCTGTGAAGCCACTCATCGTCGGCCTTGACAGTTGAGCGAACGCAGAACTTCGAGGGAGCATCTTCGTGACCGTTCCAGACGTCGATGAGGTGCTGTTTCTTGTCCTTTGCGGAGTCTCCTTCGACTAGGCCGACATGCGCACGCACCTCGTAGCCGTCGTCTCTGAAATCGATGAATCGGCATTCTTTATCAGAGTCGTGAGGCTCGCCAGCGGTAAATACAGCTATGACGGGATTAGTCCCGACCCCATAGAAAGTATCGGTGTTGCACGTAATAACGCCTTCGAGGGTGTGATGCTTGAGGATGGAGACCTTGAACTCCTTCTCGGCTTTGCTCTTTCCTGTCATTGATGATTGCGGAACGATGACTGCCGCTCTCGCACCTATTGTGAGAGAGTCGAGAAGACGTTCCACAAAAGATAGCTCGTATTGGCTTGGATCCGCTTTGGTTCCCTGGCTGTAAGGAGGATTCATCAGCCCGACTGTTGCCCCTTTGAGCTGTATTTGGGCCGGATTTTGCTTGAGGAAATCGCAGCATTCAAGGTTGCTGTTTCCGTCGCGCCTAAGAATCATGTTTGCAGCCGCGACTGCAAACATGTTGCTTTGAAGCTCGATGCCGTGAAGGCGCTTTTTCTTAATGTCTTTGCGTTCCTGTTCGCTGGTTGCAGAAGAAAGCATGCGATGCATGGCGGCGATGAGAAATCCCGCCGTTCCGCATGTTGGATCAAGCACCGTATCCGAAGGCTTGACATCTACGAGCTCACACATAAGATCGCAGATGTGCTTTGGCGTGAGCACGATGCCGAGCGTTTGGCCGTCCCCGCCGGAATAGCTCATGAACTCGCCATAAAAGCGACCTATGAAGTCTTCTGAAGTCTTCTGGTACTTGATGCTCTTGAAAACGTGCTCGTTAAGGAAGTTGGTGTAGTAGTGCAACGGGGTCATCCCGAGGGTATCGTTGACTTCGTTCAAGCGGAAGCTTGTTTGAATAATGCCGAACTCAGCAAGAAGCTTGTTTTTCTTTACATCTGGCCCGACGTTGGAGCGCGTGAGTCTTCCGCGAATGGCATTCATCAGCTTATCGCCGTCGCGCATGCCCTCGGTCTGGTCGCCGGTAAGGGAACCGATTGAGAACCCGCCGTATTCGATTTCATCCAGAGCGAGAAGGATGCCAGCCACTACGAGGGCCTTATCTTGGTCCTTGATGGAGCCGTAGGTGCGAAGATATTCGTGGAGCTCTGCCGCATCCTTGAGAATTTGTTCGGTGGTCTTCTCGACGTCGGTTGGTTCGTCAAGAACATATCGTGTGTAGTATTCAACGATGTTGCTCGGTGAGAGCCAAGTGAACGATTCGAGGTCTGGGAGCCTCTTGTAGCCTTCTCGGTCATTCACGAACACGGGAGATATGGTGTGATGCTTGGAGTCCCCTGAAACCCCAACGGCGAAGACCTCAGTGAAAGGGCTCTTCTTTGCGATGTGCGAGGCGTAGTGATAGGCACCGTTGACGGCATAATCGGTAACGGCCTCGGTGCTCATGTCGAGGATGCCAGAATCTGTTAGCTTTTCATGTCGGCTTTGGCTCGCCTTATCTTCGATGACAAGGACAAAGCGGCCAATTTTCGAAACATATTCAGGATAGCCAGCGTTTCCCGTTCCGCGCTTGGATGCGTCCTTGAGGGCGTTGTCGATTTCTTTGATGCTGCTCCCCTGTGATGTGAACTCAATATCACACTCGGTGAGCCTGTCGGCAACCCAAAGGTCGAGTGCGGCTTCTTTCCTGGCCATGTGAAATCCTTCGATAACGAGCTGATGCGAATTTAATCGTGA
>CATZTY010000001.1 GCA_958424475.1 uncultured Collinsella sp. | reverse complement strand
TCGACGGCATCGATCCCGCGGAGCTGGCCGATGCCGCCCAGCTTTCCTCGCTGGCCGACGAGACCCCCGAGGGCCGCTCCATCGTCGTCCTCGCCAAGGAGCAGTTCGGTCTGCGCGGCCGCACACTCGAGGATAAGGGTATGGAGTTTATCCCGTTCACCGCGGCAACGCGTATGTCCGGCGTGAACTACGAGGGCAATGAGATCCGCAAAGGCGCTGCCGATTCCGTGCGCACCTATGTGGAGGCAGCCGGCGGCGTGTTCTCAAAGGAGTGCGACGAGGCCGTCGAACGCATCGCCAAGGCCGGCGGCACCCCGCTGGTCGTGACCAAGAACTGCCGCGTGTTGGGCGTTGTGTACCTCAAGGACATCATCAAGTCCGGCGTTAAGGAGAAGTTCGCCGACCTGCGCAAGATGGGCATCAAGACCATCATGGTGACGGGCGACAACCCGCTCACCGCCGCGGCAATCGCCGCCGAGGCCGGCGTTGACGACTTCCTGGCCGAGGCCACCCCTGAAGGCAAGCTCGAGAAGATCCGCGAGTTCCAGCGTGAGGGGCACCTGGTCGCCATGACCGGCGACGGCACCAACGACGCGCCCGCTCTGGCCCAGGCCGACGTCGCCGTGGCCATGAACACGGGCACCCAGGCTGCCAAGGAGGCCGGCAACATGGTCGACCTCGACTCCAGCCCCACCAAGCTCATCGAGGTCGTGCGTATCGGCAAGCAGCTGCTCATGACCCGCGGTTCGCTCACGACCTTCTCGGTGGCCAACGACATGGCGAAGTACTTCGCTATCATCCCGGCCCTGTTCTCGCCGATCTACCCCGGGTTGGACGCCCTCAACATCCTCGGTCTGGCAAGCCCGCTGTCCGCGGTTCTTTCGGCCATCATCTATAACGCGCTCGTTATCGTCGCGCTGATCCCGGCCGCGCTGAAGGGCGTTAAGTACCGCGAGGTCCCGTCCGGACAGCTGCTGACCCACAACCTGCTCGTGTGGGGTCTGGGCGGCATCGTTGCCCCGTTCGTATTCATCAAGCTCATCGACATGCTGCTCGCGTTCTGCGGCATTATGTAAGTGGAGGTTTGTATGTTCAAAGGTGTTGCATCGCGTGCACTGGGCGTGTTCGCGCTGTTTACCGTTGTCTGCGGCCTGGGCTATACGCTTGTCGTGACCGGCATTGCCCAAGTTGCGTTCCCGTATCAGGCGAACGGTTCGCTCATTACGGTCGACGGCAAGGTTGTGGGTTCCGAGCTCATCGGCCAGAACTTCGAGGATGAGGACCACATGTGGGGCCGCATCCAGAACGTGTCAATTTTCGAAGGCGAAGATGGCGAGCTCATGGCGTATGGTGCCCCATCCAACCTGTCCCCGGCGAGTGAGGAGTATCGGCAGCTTGTGGATGCGCGCGTGAAGAAGATCCACGCCGCCAACCCCGATGCCGATATGGACGCTGTGCCCGTCGACCTGGTGACGTGTTCCGGCTCAGGGCTCGACCCCGAGATCTCTCCCGATGCCGCCGAGTACCAGGTCCCGCGCCTTGCCAAGGCCACGGGCAAAAGTGAGGACGAGGTGCGCGACATCATTGCCGCGTGCACCAAGGGCCGTTTCCTCGGCGTGTTCGGCGAGCCCACGGTCAACGTGCTCAAGGTGAACCTTATGCTGGACGGCGCGCTGTAGGTGAGGGAGTGGCGGATGAGGGCATGACTGACTATCTGAGCCCTCAAGTCCACCCCGCCCATCAGTTGCGGTGAAATACGGACTGTCTTGGCTGTCAAAGGCCTTATCTACTCCGTATTCCACCGCAACTTTTTTGTGGGTCGATACGTAGGCAGGGGAGTGCGCGCGGTCGGGTGTTGTGCAGTTGCTGGTACGATAGATAAGTCAGCAACTGCCGCCGAGCGGCTCAAATGAAAGGAACCCTGTATGGAGTCCTCTGCCTATCCAATGCTCTTTAGCCCGATCAAGGTCGGTACGACCGAGGTCAAGAACCGCGTCTTTATGCCGCCGGTGTCCACCAACCTGGCCGATCATGGTTATGTGACCGACGACTTGGTCGATCATTACCGTGCCCGTGCCAAGGGCGGCGTTGGCCTGATCATCACCGAGGTCGTGACGGTCGAGCCTACCTATACCTATTTGCCGGGTGACATGTGCTGCTACGACGACACGTTTATCCCCGGCTGGGAAAAGCTTGCCGCGGCCGTCCACGAGTACGGCTGCAAGATCATGCCGCAGCTTTTCCACCCCGCCTACATGGCCTTTAACATTCCGGGCACGCCGCGCCTGATCGCTCCGTCCTTTGTGGGCCCGTCCTATGCCCGCGAGGCACCGCGTCCCATCACGGTCGATGAGATCCACGAACTCACGCACCAGTTTGGCGACGCCGCCGTGCGTATGCAAAAGGCTGGCGTCGATGGCGTCGAGGTCCATGCGGCACACGCCCACGGCATGCTCGGCGGCTTTTTGACTCCGCTCTACAACAAGCGCACCGACGAGTACGGCGGCTCGCTCGACGCTCGCATGCGCTTCCTGCTCGAGGTCATCGCCGAGATTCGCGAGCGCTGCGGCAAGGACTTTATCATCGACGTCCGCATCTCGGGCGATGAGTACACCGATGGCGGCCTGACCCTCAACGACATGATCTACGTCTCGCGTCGCCTGGAGAAGGCCGGCGTCGACATGATTCACGTGTCGGGCGGCACCACCATCAAGCGCGGTTCCGCAATTCCCGCCGCCGGTACGCAGCAGGCCTCGCACGCCGCCTGCTCGCGTGAGATTAAGAAGCACGTGAACATTCCCGTTGCCACCGTCGGCCGCATCAACGAGGCCTGGATCGCCGAGGAGCTGATCGAGGACGGCGCCGCCGACATCTGCATGATGGGCCGCGCCAACCTGTGCGATGCCGAGTTCTGCAACAAGGCCGCTGCCGGCAACGCCGACGACATCCGTCCCTGCATCGGCTGCCTGCGCTGCCTGAACGGCATTATGTTTGGCAAGCGCATCTCCTGCACCGTCAATCCCGATGTTGAGCGCGACGAGGCCGGCTACGAGCCTGCCGTCGAGGCTAAGAACGTGCTGGTTGTGGGCGCTGGTCCTGCGGGCATGGAGGCAGCCTACATTGCTGCCAAGCGCGGCCACAACGTAGTGCTCGTGGATAAGCAGGACGAGCCGGGCGGCGAGATGCGTATCGCGGCCGTTCCGCCGGCAAAGCAGGAACTCACCCGCGTGATCAAGTACCAGTATCGTCGTCTTGCTGAGGCCGGCGTGAAGTGCGTATTTGGCACCGAGCTTTCGGCCGAGGACATTCAGCGTGACTACGCGGGCTACGAGGTCGTCCTTGCTTATGGCGCCGAGCCCATCGCTCCGGCCTTCATGCAGGGCTTTAAGCAGGTTATGACGGCTGACGACTTGTTGGGCGGCAAGGCTTTCCCGGGCAAGAAGATTGTCATCGTGGGCGGCGGCACCGTCGGTTGCGAGACGGCCGACTACCTGGCCCCGTTGGTCAACGATCTGTCGCCGGCCAATCGCGACGTCACCGTCATCGAGATGACAAAGACGCTCGCCGCCAACGAGGGCGGCGCCGGTCGCGCGGTGCTCATCACGCGCATGCTCTCCAAGGGCGTTCACGTGCTGACCGAGGCCAAGGTGACCGAGATTACCGAGGATGCCATCAGCTACGAAAAGGACGGCGAGATCCACACCATCGCCGATGCCGATACGCTGGTACTTGCCATGGGCTATCGTCCCAATACCAAGTTGGCCGACGACCTTGCTGCAGCCGGCGTTACCACCCACGTGTTGGGCGATGCCAACAAGTGCGGCAACATCCGCGACGCCATCGGCGATGGCTACAAGGTTGCTTGCGAGCTCTAGTCAACCCCTTGGTGCATGTGAGGCCTATCCCCGCGGCGTCAGTCGGTAGATAGCAAAAAGCGGCGGTCGTCCCGTACATGGGACGACCGCCGCTTGCGTTAGCTGCAATGAGTCGTGCGATTAGAGGCCCAGGACCTCCTTGACCTTGGCGATGATGGCCTCGTCGGTTGCGTTGGCAAAGAAGTACTCCTGGAAGTGTTCGCCGGCAAGTGCGCCCTTCACCAGGTCCTGATCGATCTCGCCCAGAACGTCGACGAGCGGACGCATAGTCACAGCGCGGACGCCGTCGAGGATCTTCTTGTTGCGCTGCTCGGGCTCAACACGCTCGGCAGGATAGCCGTTGCCCGAACCAAAGCCAAAGAGCTTCTCAAAGGTGTACTCGAGGTTGAGCTCCTGGCCCCAGCCGTTCTTGAGGGCGAAGGGCATGGCGACAGCGTTACCGTCGTTGACCTGGGCAAAGGTGTAGGCATCGAGCGGGTCGGCAACATGGCCGCACAGCACGCCGGGGAAGGAGTTGCAGGCGAGCATGGCGCCCTCGCCGGTGCCACAGCCGGTCACGACGTAGTCGGCAGCGCCGGAGTTGAGCAGCACGGCGGCCAGGATGCCGTTCTGCACATAGGTGAGGGGCTTGGAGTCGGCGTCGGCATACATGCCATAGTTAAAGACGGTGTGGCCCATGGGCTCGACAACCTTCTTAAGCGCAGCCTCGATCATGGGGTTCTTAGAGTTCTGAGAGTTCTCATTGATCAGAGCGATTTTCATAGGGGTTCCTTTCCACTTTTTCAGTTTTAGTTTCTGTGCGCCGTCGGCGGTCAATTCAACCCGCGTTGAGTCCTGCGGCCGGTTCGCGATTAAGTCTGTCGCGAGTTCCGCACGCATAGGAAAGCACTTAATGTGCTTTCCGTCATGCGCAGGACTGTTTGAGCAGCAGACTTAATCGCGAACCGACTCGCCGAGTGGGCCTTACTGCGGCTGCTTGCCGATATAGGCGAGAATGCCGCCGTCGACATAGAGGATGTGGCCGTTGACGAAGTTCGACGCGTCGGAAGCCAAGAACACGGCGGGGCCCTTCAGATCCTCGGGCGTGCCCCAGCGGGCGGCCGGCGTCTTGGCAATGATGAACTGGTCAAACGGGTGACGGCTGCCATCGGGCTGCGTCTCGCGCAGCGGCGCGGTCTGCGGCGTGGCGATGTAGCCGGGCCCAATGCCGTTGCACTGGATATTGGCCTCGCCAAATTCCGAGCAGATGTTCTTGGTGAGCATCTTCAGACCGCCCTTGGCGGCGGCATAGCCGGCGATGGTCTCGCGACCTAGCTCGCTCATCATCGAGCAGATGTTGATGATCTTTCCGTGGCCCTTGGCGATCATGCCGGGCAGGCAGGCCTTGGACACGATAAACGGTGCGTTGAGGTCAATATCGACGACGCGGCGGAAGTCCTCGGCGCTCATGTCGAGCATCGGGGTACGCTGGATGACGCCAGCGTTGTTGACCAGGATATCGGGCGTGGTGCCAAAGTCGGCCTCGATCTTGGCGATGAGCTCGGCGACGACGGCCTCGTCGGTGACATCGGCAACATAGCCGTGAGCGTCAAAGCCCAGCTCGCGGTAGTGCTTCTCGGCCTCGGCTACCTTGTCGGCGTGACGTGCGTTAAAGGCGATCTTGGCGCCAGCCTCTCCGAGCGCCTCGGCGATAGCCATGCCAATGCCATAGGTGGCGCCGGTTACCAGTGCGACCTTGCCGTCCAGACGGAAGCTGTCCATAAGATCAGACATAGCGATCCTTTCAAAAGAAACGTTCATCTATATTTATCTTGCTTTTAGTACAAGCTCAGTATAGGAGAAGAGGAGGATTTAAAAATCAGATTCTCCTAAAATCAGGTGAACGTTCACTTTTAAAAGGTAAACGGTGATCTCGCCCCTGCCGCGCGGACCTCTACTCGCTTTTTGCCGGTCACGTCGATAAAGAGGGGGACGGATGCCTTGAGCACGCCCATCAGGCGGGGAACGACGAGGTTTCCGGAGCTCTCGGCAATGGCATTGTGGAACGCGGTGTCGGCGGCGGAGTAATCCTCACCGGCCTCGGCCAGGCGCTCGGATTCGTCGCAGAGCTCTTTGATACAGACGACCTGGTCGTTGGTTGCGTGCTCGGCTGCCATGCGTGCCATCTGCGGCGGTGCCACGGCCCTCTCGCACGTCAACGATGCCGGTTTTTGGATGTGCTCCTCGTTCCTGGAGATTGACGAGAAGACCACCCTCAAGTCCTGGACCGTTATGGAGACGCTCATCGGCCTTTCGGGTCTTGCCTGCGCCCTGGTGATTTCGTTCTTCGCCTAGTTCGCGTGGCTAAGCATCTTTTGCCGAGTGCATCGCTCGGTACCCATTTACACCTGATTCATTAACCAACGATTGGTACAACCGTTCAAATCAAAAGAGGAGAGCATCATGGACGAGAAGACCAAGGCACAGATTCAGCAGGAGGCAGCCGACCTGGTTGCCAAGCTGCAGCCGCGTTCCGGCAAGTTCCGCACCATCAGCCCCGAGATGGACCCGCTGCGTCTGGGCTCTGGCTGGTCCATCGAGGATCTGGACAAGCCGCAGGTCATTATCGAGTCGACGTTCGGCGACTCGCATCCGGGTTCTGCCGGCCTGTTTGAGTTGGTCGAGGAGGTCCGTGCCGGCGTTGCCGAGGCTGGCGGTCATGGTGCCCGTTACTTCTGCACCGATATCTGCGACGGCGAGGCCCAGGGCCACGACGGCATCAACTACTCGCTGCCCAGTCGCGACATGATCGCCAACATGATCGAGATTCATGCCAAGGCCACCCCGTTCGACGCCGGCGTCTTTGTTGCCAGCTGCGATAAGGGCCTGCCTGCGAACCTTATGGCCATGGGCCGCATCAACATCCCCTCCATCGTCGTTACCGGCGGTGTCATGGATGCCGGTCCCGATCTGTTGACCCTGGAGCAGCTCGGCGCCATCTCGGCCCGCTATGAGCGCGGCGAGATTTCCCGCGAGGAGCTCGAGTTTGCCAAGCACAACGCATGCCCCAGCTGCGGCGCCTGCTCCTTTATGGGTACCGCCTCGACCATGCAGGTTACCGCCGAGGCCCTGGGCCTTATGCTCCCCGGCACGGCTCTGCTGCCCGCGACCAGCTCCGATCTGCGTGAGTTTGCGCGCGAGGCTGGCCGTCAGTCCGTGTGGCTCTCCGAGCACAACCTGTGCCCCCGCGACATCGTGACCAAGGAGTCCTTCGAGAATCTCATCATGGTCCACGGCGCCATCTCCGGTTCCACCAACTCGCTGCTGCACATTCCCGCGATCGCCCGCGAGTTTGGCATCGAGATGTCCGCCGACGATTTCGATCGCCTGCACCGTGGCGCCCACTACCTGCTCAACGTTCGCCCCGCAGGCGAGTGGCCGGCGCAGTTCTTCTACTATGCGGGCGGCGTGCCGCGCATCATGGGGGAGATCAAGTCGATGCTTCACCTCGACGTTATGACCGTCACCGGCAAGACTCTCGGCGAAAACCTCGAGGACCTTAAGAACAACGGCTACTACGAGAAGTGCGGCCGCTACTTGGAGAAGTGGAACCTCAAGCGCGAAGACATTATTCGCCCGTTTGACCAGGCTTTTGGTACCGACGGCTCTATCGCCATCCTCCACGGCAACCTTGCCCCCGAGGGTGCCGTCGTCAAACACACGGTTGTTCCGCGCGAGATGTTCCGGGCCACGCTTAAGGCTCGCCCGTTCGATTGTGAGGAGGACGCTATCCACGCCGTCCTGACGCACGAGATCAAGCCCGGCGATGCCGTCATCATTCGTTATGAGGGCCCCAAGGGCTCCGGCATGCCCGAGATGTTCTACACCACCGAGGCTATCGCCAGCGACCCCGAGCTGGGCGCAAGCATTGCCCTGATCACTGACGGCCGCTTCTCCGGCGCCTCCAAGGGCCCGGCTATCGGTCATGTTTCGCCCGAGGCTGCCGTGGGCGGCCCGATTGCCCTGATCGAGGAAGGCGACCTGATCCAGATCGACATCCCCGAGCGCTCGCTGTCCATCGTGGGCATCGCCGGCAAGGAGATGGAGCCGGCCGAGGTCGACGCCGTCCTGGCCGAGCGTCGCGCCGCTTGGAAGCCCAAGGCTAATCGTTACACCTCCGGCACGCTCAAGTTCTTTACCGAGCATGCAGTTTCCGCCATTCAGGGTGGCTACATGGAGTAGCGCCCATGCGCATCAAATATCTCCTCTCATAGATGTGCGGCACAAAGAGCCCCGAGCCACGTCACCGGGGCGCGTTGTTCAGCGCCGCCGGGGCGCTCCACTCAAACGACAAGAGACGTCTTACGCAAGCGCCCGCGTCCGTGGATAAAACCACGGGCGTGGGCGCTTCACTTTATTCCCAGCCGCTTTATTCCCAGCCCTTCCACACGTCAGGCTCGTAGCCAACGGTTGCCTGGCGGCCGTTGCGAACGATGGGCTCACGAAGAATCTGCTGGTTATCGAGCACCTTTTCGAACTTCTGGTCGGCAGCAAGATACTGTACGAGCGCAACCGTGTCGGCATCTTTCGCCTTTGGATCGATCACAGCGTCGATCCCGCCGACGGCGCGCGCCACGCTTTCGAGCTCGCCTTTGCTCATCCCCTTTTCCTTCAAGTCGATGAACTGGAACTTCACACGACGTTCCTTGAAATAGCGCTGCGCCTTCTTAGTATCGAAGCTTTTCTTCGTGCCGAATATCTGGATGTTCATACGTACCGCCTTCGCTCAATTCTCGTCCGTCCATGATACGACAAGGGAGCCGAGCAAAAACAGAGCAGGCGGAGATGGAGGAGGACGGCGACCGACCGTCGGCAAGAGTCGGCCGGATCGGACTGGCGCCCAGCGCGCGCCGGCGACACGCTCGCAGCTGCACACATAGCCGATGTACAAGCTCGCCGCGGCGTTCCCTCGCCCCGCGGTGTGGCGATAGAGAAGCACGCCACCCGTCAACGATGGTGCCTCGGTAAAGAAAATCAACGTCTGGGTTACATCCCTTGAAAGGGGCGAAGACGGCTGCTAGAATACCTCCCCGCTATGAAGGATTTGACCAAAGCATACATCGCAATTCGGCGGCCCCTGGTATACGGGGCCTCTCCTGTTGTTCCCCAAGTGCGCTCTGAGCAGCCGCTTTCTTCCTGTCGTATCTGATGCACGCATAGCACGTGCATGTTATTTCGCCCGTGGGCCGGCGCGCCTTCGGCGAAGAATCGAATAGATACGAAGGAAGCTTATGTCTGATAATTGTACGGTCGCGCCCGCCAATGGGCGCATTACCGGTACCCAGATCCGCATCGTCGCGGTCGTCGTCCTGGGTGCCTTCTTGGCGCTACTGAACCAAACGGTGATGTCGCCTGCGCTGCCGGTCATCATGTCCGATTTCGCCATCGATGCCTCGACTGCCCAGTGGATCATGTCCATATACCCGCTGGTGAGCGGCATCATGGTCCCCGTTTCGGCGTTCCTTATCGACAAGTTCAGCACCCGCGCGCTATTCTTCGGGGCGACGCTGGTGTTCGCGCTGGGCACGCTGCTGTGCGCCGCAGCCCCTGATTTCCTGTTCCTCATCATCGGTCGCGTGTTGCAAGCGGCGGGCTCAGGCGTGCTCATGCCGCTTGTCTCGGTGGTTCCCATGCTGGTGTTCCCCGTCGAGAAACGAGGAACGGCTATGGGCATGGCGGGCATCGTCATGTCGGCGGGTCCCGCGGTCGGCCCCGTCGTAGGCGGTGCGGTGATCGACACGTACGGCTGGCGCACCATGATCGGCGCCATCGTCCCCCTCGCAATTCTCGTGCTGGTGCTGGGCGTGTTCATGCTGAAAAACGTGGGCGAGCTGAAGAACCCCAAGCTCGACCTGCCCTCGGTCGTCCTCTCCACCATCGCCTTCGGCGGACTTCTCTACGGGTTCTCGAGCGCCTCGTCGATGGGTTGGGGCAACCCCGTGGTGCTCGGCTCGATCGTCGCGGGTGTCGTGTGCTTGGTGCTGTTCGTCGTACGCCAGGGCAAAATCGAGGACCCGCTGCTTCAACTGGGCACGCTCAAGACGCGCGAGTTCCGCGTGGCCGCCATCATCGTCACGCTCATCAACGCCGCATGCCTGGTCACCAACACGCTGTTGCCGATGCTGCTGCAAACCTCGCTTGGCGCTTCGGCCTTCGAAACCGGCATGGCCATGCTTCCCGCCGCGGCGGTGGGCATCATCATCAGCCCTATCTCCGGCGTGGTGTTCGACAAGTTCGGTCCGCGTGCCATCTCGATCGTCGGCCTGGCCCTCATGACCGGCGCCCTGTTCCTGCTCTCGCTTTCGACGGTAAACACGCCCATCTTGGTGGTTGCGCTGTTCTGCATGCTGCAGTCCGCCGGCCAGTCGCTCGCGAACATGCCGGTGAACACATGGGGTGTCAATGCCTTGAAAAATGACATGATCGCCCACGGCAACGCCATCGCGAACACCGGCCGCCAGGTCGCCGGCGGTTTGTGCACGGCGCTCATCATCACGGTCATGACAAGCGTCACCGCGTCGGCCGGCGTCGATGCGAGCATCCAAGTAGCCACCGCCGTGGGCGCGGGCGTCGCTTACAAGGTGTGCGCGGCAATCGGCCTCGTTTCCCTTATCTGCGCCATATTCAGCGTGCGCACCAAGAAAACCGCACCGAAAACGAAGGAGGCATAAGCGATGTCCGAGATTCTGTCCGAGCGCATCCCGCTCGAGCTCGAGGGAACGCCCGTTTCGAGCATCATGATTGAAGAGCCGTTCACCTGCACGCAGGATTGCACGATTTCCGACGTGGTGCGCATGCTCGCCGAAAACGAGGTGAGCAGCATGCCCGTAATCGATGAGCGCAACCAGGTGGTCGGGTTCATCTCCGACGGCGATGTCATGGGAGCCATCGCGCAGCATCGCGCTCACACCATCTTCACGGGCGGCGACGCGTCCATGCTGTACTTCGACGATCAGAGCCTTGAGCAGCGCATCGAAGACCTGAAGGATCGCTGCGTCATGGATTTCGCGACGCGCCAGGTAGTGTGTGCCCGTCCCGAGCAGAGCATCGCCCGCGTCGCCGCGCTGCTGGCGAAGAAGAAGTTCAAGAAGCTTCCTGTGGTTGATGACGAGGGCAAACTCGTGGGGGTCATCCGCCGCTCCGCCATCACCAAATACATCTTCGGCATCCTTTTCCAATAGGGGCAGGTCGCACTTGAGGCGAACATCTCGAGGCATCGAGCCAGCAACTGGACCAGACAACCTTGACACGCACGCGCTTTCCCTCGATGCTTCGGTAAGGGGAGCTGCGAAAATCGCAGCACGGGTGATCGGCGCCGCGCCCCCGAAGGCAAAAGCGAACACGGGAGCGATACGATGGGAAAAGTCCTGGACGAAGATTTGGTTTATGAGATTCTCTCCGTCGTGGCAGAGATTCCGGCGGGATGCGTCGCCTCGTACGGTCAGATAGCGCGCCTCATCGGCAGGGAGAAAAACTATCGCCTGGTCGGAGCGGTGCTGAGCGAGGCGGATCGCTACGGCGATTATCCCTGCCACCGCGTCGTCAACCACGCGGGACGCCTCGCGCAAAACTTCCCCGACCAGCGAGCACTACTGACGGAGGAAGGAGTCGCCCTCCGAGATAACGGCTGCGTCGACATGAAAAAGCACCAGTGGAACGAGTAGCCAGGCAGCGTAGCGTCGAAAGGAGCGACGCCACGGGGAACGACCTGCGCCCCGCCGCCGGACAACCTATGGCAAAGTGACACGTCCCACAAAGAGCGGCGCACCAGTACGAGACACGACCGCGACGTAAAAAGACCCTATGATACTCGTAAGCATCTATCTGATTGCCCGCCTCGAGGTACCCAAAGAACGAGAGATGCCGAAACCCCTAGACAAAGAAAAAGGTCGGGAGCTTTTATGCTTCCGACCTGAAGTTTCATGGTCGCGGGGGGCGGATTTGAACCACCGACCTTCGGGTTATGAGGTCGCTACGACGTTGTTTCATTCAGACATTTCGACCCAAATTGAAGTCAATATAACTCCAGGTCATTTGATGTTTTCATAGATTTACGAAAGAAAAGTACGCGGAATAATTCGACCCAAATTCGACCCACAACGAGCTTGAAAGCGGTCAGGCGGAGCATTACCCTTGGGGTGTGACCCCACGCAGGGCCCACCACCAAGGGTAATGCCCACCCGCCCCAGCCCTTTGCGCCATTCCGCGCAACCGAGCGCGATTCTCAGGCACTTTAGGCAAGGAACACGATGAACGACCGACCTCTCGTCATAGGCAAAGGAACGAAGCAACGCCGCGACAAATACACGTGGCGCTACCGTCACAGCCTCGGCAAGGATCCGGTCACGGGCAAATACCGCTATTCGCCGTGGCAGACCATACATACCACCAAAAGCCGAGAGGTCGACGCCGCACTTGAAGCCTACAAGGCAGAACTCAACAGCGGCACCTACGTCCAAAAATCGAGGGACACCGTCGGCTCGTACGCAAAAAAGTTCCACGACAACCGCGAAGGAACCATCACGCCGCTCGCCTACTCGACATCCTACTCAATCGAGAACCGGACGCGCACATCACATGCGTGATGCTCATGCTCGACACCGACATGAGAAGGGCAGAAGCCCTCGGGATGACGTGGTCCGATGTCTCCGTCGAGAACAGAAGCATCCTCATTGAGCAGCAGTTCGCGGCCGATCGAAGCGTTCGCTCGCCCAAAAGCAAGAAAAGCGTGCGGAGGATCTCGATAAGCGAGACGCTGACGTCGTATCTCGAATTCTGGAAAAAGGAGCAGGCCCGCGAAATGGAAGCCTTCGGCCTGGAACAAGTCAAAGGCACTCCGCTCGTCCACTCATTCGAACGAACGAAAGACAGGCATCCCCAAGTCAACTTCATGGACCTGAATGGGTTTTCGCGCTGGTTCAGAAACTTCAGCGTTGAGAACGGGTTCGGCAAGTTCGAAGGCGTTCGAACATACCATTATGTGAAGGAAACTGTCGACGGGGAAACGATTTCGAAGCGTTATGAGCATAAAGAGTGGCTCGAATTGAGGGATTACCTCAGGAAGCATCCCAAGGTTCGCGAGGCGAGGCATATCAGCACATATGAGAGCGAGCACCTTCCTTACGGATATTCGGGCCTATCGAGCCACACCGCTACTGCCGCTACTGCCCGCTACTGCCCGCCAGCTTCCGAACCAGCGGGCGGTAGCAGCACCCCGAACATCTCGCCGACAGCGCAGAGAGTCGTCGACCTGGCGGCCAAGGCCGACATCGAGGACGTGATGCTGTGCGACCTGCCCGGCGTCCTGTCCTTCCTAGGGCTGCCACCTGAGACGGAGATGCCGCCGGGCAACAAGGGGAAGACGAAGCTCAAGAAGCTCTACAGGAAGGTGGCGCCGAACAAGGCATACCACTCCGGCGAGCGCGCCAAGGATTTGATCTCGCACCTCGACATGGCAGAGATCAGGGCATCGGCGCCCGTCCCGCTCGGAGAGATAGACAGAGCGGTCGTAAGCGGCTGATGTAACTTCTGACACCCTAGAACTTACATCGAGCCCCGATTTTTGAGCTCGGGGCTCTTTTCGTCTAGATTGGGGACGCATGGCCGGACGAAAACAATTTGCGTCTGGTAATAAGCGTACGAAAGCGCAATTTACGTCTTAATTCCGTACGCAAATCAAGACGAAAATCGTTTACGTCTGCTTTAAATCCGTACGAAAACGGTTTTCGTCTTGCAGGGCAGTTGCCGTTTCTACAGTTCAACTTCCAGTTCGGCTTTGTGCTCGTAGAGGTAGTCGTGCATGTAGGGGATGGCAAATGAGACCTTGCCGTACGAGGGAGCCTCGATAATCGATTCTCTTAACAGGCGGCTGCGGACGGAACTCACCTGTTGAGGCGTTTTGTTTAGGGCATCGGCAACCATGCTGGTCGAGCTCGTCTGCCCCAAAGATGCCATGCTCAGCAGATAAGCGATGCACGTGGGCGGAATGCGCTGTAGCGCGGGCTCAATCACCATGGCACAGAAGCGTTCGCGTGCCGTTGCAATGCCGCGCTCGGCTTCTTCTTCTCCAATAATCGCTGTATGCGCGCGTCTCGCCAACTGCCATGCGTAGTATCCAACGAGTTGGATCATGAAAGGATAGCCTTGCGTTGCCTCGGCAAGTTGGCCGGCAATACCTGGCTGCAACTCCACGCCAGACGCTTCAATGGTTTCCTCGAGGGAATACAACACTTCGGTTACTGCCACAGCCTTCAGGTCAAAGGGGAGGGCGCGGCGCAAAAACGCAAGTGTCTTTCCGTTGATGATGCTTTCAATCATCGAAGGCAGACCCGCAAAAACAAAGGCGATATCAAGGTCTTCGCCGATAACCTGCTGAATCGCAATGGAGAGCGTTCGGACCTCATCGAGCTCTGCGTCTTGAACCTCGTCGAGAGTGATGAGCAGGCCATTTCCATTCTTGGATATTGTCTGTCTCATGGCGTCGCGTAGCGATGGGCCGATTCGCTCAATATCTATGCTGCCGATGGATATGCCAGCTACGGTGGGCTCAAATCTGGCGTGCTTGGTCTGGAATTTGGGCTGCAGCTGTTCGAGAATGCGCTGGCAAAGTCCCTCGGTTGCGACCTCTTTTATGACCGTCCAGCCACGGCTTTGCGCCAAACGTGAGCACTCGTCAAGGAGGACCGTCTTGCCCGTTCCACGGACGCCGGCTATGCGCATTAGGCGCCCCGGGGCACCAGGCCCGTTGACGAGGCCCTCATTGAATTCTTCGAGCACATCTTCGCGGCCGATAATCGTGGGAGGTGTTTTACCTGCTGTGGGCTTAAAAGGGTTTGTTTGCATGTGAGCCACCTTTGCTCAAGATATAGCAAGATATAGCAAAGTATAGCAAGATATAGCAAAGTAAGCGCTACTCGCGGGTTTTGCGGTGGTGCTATTTTCCAAATGCCGCGCGGATAAAGCGCTGGGCGAACAGCTTGTTGACAACTCACGAGGGCTCGGGGTGCCAATTTGGGATGGAGTAGTGCTGTGCCACGAATAGGGCCTATCTACTACGTTTAAGCCGCAGAGGTCAACCATAGCCGGCTATTTTGAAAATCGACAAGCTGTCTACCTGCGGTTTTGTTTTCACGGTTTTCGGTATGGCCGAGCCTATCCGTGTTAACGTAGTAGATGGGCCCTATTCGTGGCAAGGGGCCGACCTGCGGCTCAGGGTAGCCAAAAAAGCCCCGTCCCAAAAAGACTGATTGGGAGCTGGGGCGTGTCGATGCGATAGTATTACGTGGTGATATTCGACAAACCGTGAGCTTCATCCGAGGGCTTTATGGAACAACACCAGCATTATCAGAGCCTGCAAGACCAGGCATACAACGCATTGCGCTCTAAGATCATCTATGCCGAGCTCAAGCCCGGCACGCGCCTTTCGGCGATTGGTCTGGAAAAGGAGACGGGAATCGGGCGCACGCCCATTCGCGAATCCTTTGTGCGCCTGCGTGAGCAGGAGCTGGTGGAAACGCGTCCCAAAAGCGGCACCTATGTCTCAAAAATCAGCATGGAGCGCGCCGAGAACGCCTGTTTCTTGCGCGAGAAACTCGAGAGAAGCGTGCTTATTAAATGCTGTTCGGCCGCCACGCCCGAGCAAAAGCAGCGGCTTGAGCAGATTCTTGCCGAGTCCGAGTCGCTCGACCATAGCGAAACGCGTCGCTTCTTTGATCTGGATAACCTGTTCCATGAGACATGTTTTGAAATTGCCGGTCGTCACATGTTGTGGGATTGGATGAAGAGCATCAACACGCATTTTGAGCGATACAACTGGTTGCGTATGGTGTCGCAGGATCTGGATTGGGAGCCGATTCGTCGGCAACATCGCCGGATTCTCAAGGCCATTAAGAGGGGCGATACCGACACGGCGAGCTATCTGGCAGAGACGCACTTGCACCTGATGCCCGAGGAGCAGGGCCCGGTTATCGCCTTGCATCCCGACTATTTTGAGCTGTCCAAAGACTCGTTCATCTAATCAATCCCCATATAAGTTGCGGTGAAATAGGGACTGTTTTGCGGCCTAGGTGGCGCAAACAGTCCGTATTTCACCGCAACTGCGTTGGGGCGTAACCGGGACACAAAAAAGCTACGGCGCCGCTTGGAGGAAAAGACCGGAAACAAGGGTCCATTCCTCCAGGTGACGCCGCAGCTGTTTTGATGGCTCGGTTTTTGTCGATGTGGCTCAACTGGGCGCGGTTGCCAGCCGAGTAGGCAAAGCGGCTCGGGGGCGTGTCGCTTCCGTCACGTTCTATCAGCATACAAGACGGTTTTGGTTCTTGTTCGTGACGGAAACGGCGCGCTTCCGAGCCGCTTTAAAAGAAAGGGGGCGAGGTCTAGGGCACGCCCCCTTTCACGATAGAGAGCTAAACCTAGCCGCGGACCTTCTTGACGACGTCCATGGCCTCGCGGGCGATCTGCTCGACCTTGGAGAAGTCGCCGTCGGCAAACAGGGCCGGCTTGACCATCCAGGTGCCACCGCAGGCGATGATGGCGGAGGAGCTCAGGTACTCCTCGACGTTGGCGGTGCTCACGCCGCCAGTGGGCATAAAGCGGTGACCGACAAACGGAGCTGCGAGGGCCTTGATGGTGTTCAGGCCGCCATACTGGGACGCGGGGAAGAACTTGGTGACCTTGAGGCCCAGGTTCTCGGCTGCGGTGACCTCGGAGGGGGTCACGGTGCCGGGAAGGACAGGCAGGTCGATGTCGATGCAGTGCTTCACGACGTCCTCGTTGTAACCCGGGGAGACGATGAACTTGGCACCGGCTGCGCGGGCCTGCTCAACCTGCTCGACGGTCAGGACGGTGCCGGCGCCAACGCACATCTCGGGCTCGGCCTCGGCCATAGCGGCGATGCACTCGGCGGCGCAGGCGGTGCGGAAGGTGACCTCGGCGGACTTCATGCCAGCTGCCATAAGGGCGTGGGCGAGCGGAGCAGCGTCCTCGACCTTGTCGAGCACGACGACCGGCACGATACCCAGGGACTCAAGCGTGGTGTAGAACTGATCGAACATAATGTTCCTTTCGATGTATGGCGCGCATAGGCGCGTGATTGCCAAATATGCTGGTCAGGAGCCGATTTTGGATTGGTTATCGGAGGCACTGCTTGGGGTTCAAGCAATTCCAAAACCGGCTGCTCGACCAGTCGTGTAGGGAATGCCAGACAAAACCGGAATGGGACTGGTGGTTTTGCCCGGCCGGAGGAATCGGGGAGCGGGCCGCAGGGGTATGGGATTGGAAAGCTGCGGCCCGCGGAATGGAGACGGACTAGCGCGCGACGCGGGTGCCACCGTCGGCGGCGGATGCCACGGCTGCGATCTCGCCTACGGTCACCAAGTTGGAATCGCCCTTGATGGTGAGCTTGAGGATCGAGGCTGCAATCGCGTAGTTGACGGCGTCCTGCGGGCCAAAGTCGTTGATGAGGGCATGGACCAAACCGGCGTTGAAAGCGTCGCCGGCGGCAACGCCCTCGAGCACGTGAACGTCGTGAGCAGGGGAGAACCAGTGCTCGCCGCTCTCGGCGTCATAGAGCATGCCCATCCAGATGGAGCGCTCGACGCAGGAGATGTTGCGAACGACCGAGGCGACCTTCTTGCAGCCGTATTTGGCGCAAATCTGACGGGCCATCTCGACGTAGGTGTCGCGCTCCTCGATGCCGTGGGCAAGGGAGCCGGAGACGCAGGTCATGCCGAGGCCGGCGGGTGCGTCCTCGTCGTTGGCGATGCAGATGTCGACGAGCGGCAGGAGCTCCTTCATGGTGGCCTGCGACTTTTCGGGCGACCACATCTTGCCGCGATAGTTGACGTCGCACACGGTGGTGATGCCCTTGGCGCGGCAAGCGGTGAGGGCATCCTTGCACGCAGCGGCCATCTCGTCGGAGACAGCGGGCGTCACGCCGGAGAAATAGAAGACATCGATGCCCTTGAGGATCTCGTCCCAGTCAAAGACGTCGCGCTTGGCCATGTTGATGGCAGAGTACTTGCGGTCGTAGACGCAACCATTGCCGCGCTGCGAGGCACCGACCTCAAAGACATAGGAGCCAAGGCGGTCGCCCTGACGCACGACGCGCGTGGTGTCGACGTCGTAAGCCTTAAGCGAACGCAGCGCGCACTCGCCCAGACGGTTGGCCGGGACAACGGAGACGTAAGCGGCCTTGTCGCCTTGGTAAGCCAGGGAAAGCGCGGTGTTTGCCTCGGCGCCGCCGTAGCGGACATCAAACTCTGTCGCCTGCTCAATGCGCAGATGGTCTTTGGGCGAGAGCCTCATCATGATCTCGCCGAAGGTAAGAACCGTTTTACCCATGGTCGCGCAGCTCCTTCTTGCTCGTGCGTACACCTTTGATATGGCGTTGGCACGGAGGTGCCAAGACGGTAGGGTACATCTTTGCACCTGCGTGCCAACGCTTTCCGAAATCGGTTTACGAAATCGGTTTCGTTTCGAGTTGTAGTATACTCACCTACAGCGTTTTGCAACCGAGATTTTTAAAAAATGCCTAAAATGGCTCAGACCGCCGACAATTGGGAAACGGGGTGCGCTATGGCGCAGATGAGAATCAAGGACATTGCCGCCGAGGCGGGCGTGAGCCCGGCCACGGTCTCGCGCTATCTCAACAACCGCCCCGGGCAAATGACCGAGGAGACCCGTGCCCGCATTGCCGAGGTCATCGAGCGTACCGGCTATCGCCCGCGTGCCGCCGCACGCAATCTGCGCTCCTCGCGTACGAACCTTATCGGCGTGATTCTGGCCGACATCGCCAACCCGTTCTCGAGCGCCATGCTCGAGGGCCTTTCCGCCAGCGCCGCCGCGCGCGGCTGCTCGCTCATGACGGCCATTAGCGGCAACGACCCCGCTAAGGAGGCCGAGTCGCTCGCCAGACTTATCGATGCTGGCGTGGACGGTCTGGTCGTCAACACCTGCGGAGGCAATGACGAGGCGATCGCCGCGGCAGCGGGACGTCTGCCTGTTGTGCTGCTCGACCGCGATGTTGCCGACGGCGGTGTCGATCTGGTGACATCTAACAACCGTGAGCTGGTCGCTGGCTTGGTAGACGCCTTGGCTGCTGCGGGCAGCGAGCGCCTGTGCCTGCTCACCGAGGCGAGCGACGACAGCCCCGTGCGTCGCGAGCGCGCCGAGGCCTTTACCGACGAGCTGTCGCGACGCGGCCTTGCCGGCGAGGTTGTCACCTTGGCCGATGGCGGTGCCACGGGCGTTGGTCGCTTGGACGAGACCATCCGCGGCTATGCAGGCAAAAAGCTCGGCCTCATTGCCGTCAACGGCCTGGTTTTCCTGCGTCTGACCGAGGCGCTGGCGCAGCTTGGTCCCTCGCTGCCGGCGGGGCTCAAGATCGCGACGTTTGACGACTACCCTTGGAACCATGTGCTCTTTGGCGGCGTCACCACGGCCGCGCAGGATACCCTCACCATTGCCGAGCGCGTGGTCGAGCGCCTGTCCGAGCGCATCGACGTCGTCACCACCACGGTGGGCGAGGCCGCAAAGCTCGCCCCCAAGCGTATCGAGGTCCCCGGCCACATCGAACACCGCGCTTCGACCTCGCGCTAGCCGCTCGTTCACAACTGCCTGTTCGCGCACGTTTTTTGAGCGCTTGATACGCTTTAACCCTGCGGAAACATTTTTCTGCGATAGTATCTGCGATATAGACCAGTCGAAACCCGCCCGAAAGAAAGGGGAGCGACATGAACCAGCAGAATATCGATTACGTACTCCGCTCCGTAGAGCAGCGTGACATCCGCTTTGTGCGTCTGTGGTTTGTCGACATTCTCGGCCGCCTCAAGAACTTTGCCATTAGCCCCGAGGACCTCGAGGTCGCTTTTGAGGAGGGTATTGGCTTTGACGGCTCGGCCATCGAGGGCTTTGCCACGCCCGAGGAAGCCGACATGCTGGCGTTTCCCGATGCTTCGACCTTCCAGATTTTGCCGTGGCGCCCAAGCCATAACGGCGTCGCCCGCGTGTTCTGCGATGTGTGCACCCCCGATCGCAAGCCGTTTGCCGGCGACCCGCGCGATGCCCTTCGCCGCATGTTCCGCAAGGCCGAGAAAGCTGGCTATCTGCTCAACGTGGGCGCCGAGCTGGAGTATTACTACTTCCCCGACGAGCACACCCCCGAGCCGCTCGACAACGTGGGCTACTTTGACCTTTCGGTAAGCGATGCCGCCCGCGACCTGCGTCGCAACACGGTCCTCACGCTCGAGAAGATGTCCGTGCCCGTGGAGTACACCTTCCATGCCGCCGGCCGCTCGCAGCACGGCATGAGCCTGCGCCACGCCGAGGCCCTGAGCATGTCCGACGCCATCACCACGGCCAAACTCATCATTAAGCAGCAGGCCTACGAGAGCGGTTGCCACGCCTCCTTTATGCCCAAGCCGTTGGCGGGCGAGGATGGCAGCGCCATGTTTTTGCATCAGTCGCTGTTCGACCACGACGGCAACAACGTCTTTTGGGGCGAGGACGACGAGAAGTACCACCTCTCCGATATCGCCAAGCACTACATGGCCGGCATCCTGGCGCATGCCCGCGAGATTAGCGCCATCACCAACCCCACGGTCAACTCGTACAAGCGCATCACCACGGGTGGCGACTCCGTGCCACAGTACGCCACGTGGGGCCTGCGCAACCGCGCGAGCATGGTCCGCATCCCGGTCTACAAGCCTGGCAAGCAGCTGTCCACGCGCATCGAGCTGCGCAGTCCCGATCCCATGGCCAATCCGTACCTGGTCAACGCCGTCACGCTGGCGGCTGGTCTGGACGGCATCGAGCGCAAGCTGGAGCTCCCGCCCGAGGCAACGGCTGAGACGCTCAAGCTTACCGACCGTCAGATGGTCGAGGCCGGCTACACGCCGCTGCCGCGCTCGCTCAAAGAGGCGCTCGACGTGTTTGAGGACTCGCAGTTTATGAAGGATGCCCTTGGCGAGCACATCCACAGCTTCTTCCTCAAAAAGAAGCGCGACGAGTGGCATAAGTTTGAGTCTACGATCACCGAGTGGGAGATCAAGCACTACCTGGCGAACTCCTAATCGCGCTGGCTTGTTCCAGTACGATTGAGCTCATTTCTTTGGAGGCCGATATGTCCGAAAAGAGTGCCCTGTTCATGGCGCGCACGACGCGCTTCCACGAGTTTGCCCGCAGCTTGACGACCACCCTGGGTGTCGAGGTGAGCTTGGCAACCCCCGATTCGCCGACTGCGGCGCACGACTTTGACCTGCTGATCCTCGATTCCGACGGTATCCGCAGCGACCGCATCGATCAGATTGCCAAGTGGCTTGACGATCGCGGCGGCGTCCCCATGTTGGTGATTGTCGACGACGAGGCGCTCGGCACCCTGCGTCTGCCGAACCACGCACATGCCGACTTTGTGTGCCCCACGGCGACGCCCAACGAGCTCAAGGCTCGCGCGCAGCGCCTGATGGGCGAGGAGGAGACCGTCACCGCCGACGATGTGCTCAACATCGACAACCTCGAGATCAACTTGGCCACCTACCAGGTGACGCTCGATGATGAGCCCATCGACCTGACGCTGATGGAGTACTCGCTGCTGAGCTTTTTGGCGACGCACCCCAACCGTGCCTACAGCCGCGAAGTGCTGCTGCACCGCGTGTGGGGCTTTGAGTACTGCGGCGGCACGCGTACCGTCGACGTGCACATCCGACGCATCCGCTCCAAGGTGGGTCCGCAGATCGCGGCGCACATCACCACCGTCCGCGGCGTGGGCTATCTGTTTAAG